>CADBYQ010000001.1 GCA_902798865.1 Pseudoselenomonas ruminantium
GCTATCACCTCCCTCAGGCGTTGCGATTTTTCAAAAACTCCTGTATCGAGGATAACAGGACTAAAGCCTCTGCCCCCGTTTCCGGCTTTTCAGCTCCATCAAAATCAACCTTCTCAATTACCAGGCTGTCATCGGTTACGGTTCCCATTACCTTTATTGTGACGATTTCAGACATTTTTCTACTCCTTCCCTATTTCCGCGTTTTGCGGGCGGCTTTTTTCTCAGCCCGTCTTTGTGCTCTGTTTGGTGTTGCACAGTAAAACATTTTCGCGCCCGGCTTCAGCTGGCTTGTCCCGTTGGCAGGTGTCGCTTTTTTAGTAAATCCGTAGTCGCTCATGGTCTTAACCCACTTTCGTAGCAAAAAATAACAAATCTTTCAAATAGATTTTTCGCGGTTTTAACGTCTGCATCCGTAGCGTGATACTGCTTTTTCATAAATGCCTTAATCTCTGGCGTATAATTGTCGCGCCACATTCTCCCCAGCTCCAGCAATTCACTTTCCCGGAGGATTTCCAGCACTTCAGGATTTTTAGCAGCATAGGCCGCAAATTCATCTTCTACCACGGGTAAGGGCAAGCCCTCCAGCAGGGCTATGTCCTTAAACGACATTCCCTCTGCATTGAATAAAAATAACCAGTATTCATTCCGGCTTAACTTGCAGCCTATTTTCTTTTCGGCGTATCTTCTCATATTTGACTTTGACATAATATTTATGCTCCTTTTTCGATATTAGGGAAATATATAGGACATTAATGAGGACATATAGAGGACATGAACGAGGGTATATAAAAAGTCAATAACCACAAGGGGAGGACATATAGGACAAGAAAAAGCGGCTAAACTTTTGAAATATTATTTTGTCGCTATCCCCATATATACACATAAAAATATATAATTTATATAACATTAGATGTCCTATATGTCCTCCCCATTGAAAATTAAGGTTTTTTATATGTCCTATTAGATGTCCTCCCCTTGTCCTATATATGTCCTATTTGTGGTTATTCGCCTATCGGGTCATCCATTATAGGCGGCAAGGTGTACTTGCGACCATCAACATGATTTGTGGGAATTTTAACGCGGTCATCACGTCTTGCAATGTTATTCACTGCCCGGCCTATCATTCTAAGCCGCCCGCCATGAAGCCCTATTTCGTAGCTAATTTCTGTTGGTGTCCGGGCCGTCCATTTATCTGCTGGCGCGTTCCAGTCGAGAAGGTCTAATAGTGCCTGTTCCTCATCCGTTACCTTCTTAAAGGCTTCATTTATGGCATTGAGCTGTTTAATTTCCTCAGCTGTCAACCAATGGCGTTCTTTTTTTTCGAAACCTAAATACATCACCTGCCCCCACAGTTGGGAGGGGTCATAATTAGCGAATTCGTCTATAGCTTCTACAGGAATAACCCAAAATCTACGCTCTCCAGTACTGTCTTTTAGAAAGCCGCTGCCGTTGACCGTGCCAATAAAGGCCGTTGTCCGCGGTATCTGTTCCACAGTTCGGCGATAAGGCCGCCGCAAATCGTCCGCCCGCTGTGTCACAAATGCCTTTAGACGGTCAACCTTTTCCTTTCTCAATGTGTCAGCAATTTCACCCAGCTCCACGATAAATAGCCGCGTCACCTTTAGTACATCGTCTTTTATTCCAGGGTCTAAGCTAATTCCATCGGCCCCCCATGCCGGGTTAGGTAGCAGGTTATACAAAAGTCTAGTTTTTCCAATGCCCTGACTACCTTGCAGAACTATAAGCCCCTGCATAGCTTCATTACCATCATTAAAGGCTATCCTTGCAGCTCCAATAAGCCAACGCCGGAAAAGCATCTCATAAAAATCTGTATTCTCCTTAAATGCCGGGTCAATGTGCAAGTGTTGGAAAAACTCTTTTATGTGGTCTTGTCCATCCCATAGCACCTGACAGGCGTTCAAGTAGTCTCTAACAGGGCTATAACGGTTCTTTTCAGCTATCGTGCCTATATTGTCAAGCAAATCTGCCCGCGATACCTTCAAGCCGTTTTTGTACATAATCCCTCTAATCACAGTTGCGGCAGCTTCCAGCGATAAGCCCTCTAAATCATGCCCTGTAAATTCGACTTCCTTAGTTAACATGTTATAACGGCAGGTTATGGGTAAGGCCTTTAGCAGGTAGTCCGTGTTCTCCCAGGCCTGCTTGATAGGTCGGCTTCCCTTGTCCGTTTTTTCCATAACAGGCCAGGCCGGGCGGCTTATAATGTCCGGATCTTTGTCGAGGTCGTCAAAATCTTCATCAGGAGACGATTTCTTATTAGGGTTATAACACTCCCCGTTCCAGTCAGAAAGGGCTTTCTGTACAGTTCTATTGCGATAGTCCTCACGTTGCCATTTCTCACGCTGGCCTAATGCAGATTTAGAGAAAACCTGCTCCATAATTTCAGCCCGTCCTGCACAATAGAAAGGCAATAGGTTCATTAAGGCAATATCCGCCGCAGAATGGTCGTTGTTATAATCGCTTATTTCCCCGTCATCATATAACCGCTTGAATAGTTCGCCGCTGGCGCTCTTACGAATAACTGCGGGGATTTCATCAACTGACAAATAACAAGGCCGCTCATCCGCGCCGCCCGCGTTTTCGCTTTTCTGCTTTTTGCGGGCGGCTTTTTTAATCAGAAAATCGAGAACTGCTTGCCCATCTGCTACAGTATCTGCTTTTCCTACCTTGTTGCCTGTTACCGCAATGAAACGGCCTTTCCCCGTCCCGGTGTATAACTCCAGCACACCGCCGCCCTCTAGCGGAAATTTGAGCGTATCCGGGCTATCTGTGGGAATATTCGCCGTAAAAAACATATGAAGGCCCTTACAACTTTGACTTTTTTCGGTGTACGTGCTTCCAGCTTTTTCCTTAACTTGCTTCATTATCTCCACAAATCCTGTTGACGGCCTACCATCTCTCAGCACCTTATCACAATCAAGGCAAAACAGGTTATTATGCAATACCAGCCCCGGGAAAGGTTGCGACTTTGCCGCCGCTGCTTCAAAAGGCATCTGCTGCGCCGGGTTTGGCCAATCTTTCAAAAGCGGCTTTTTTCCGGCTACTGGTATCCATTGCAGCCGCTGTCTCAACTCTTGCGGTATATTTTCTTTTATAAAATTCATCTAATCACCCTTATGCGCGTTTCGTTACTATCACACTACCCTCAAGATTATTTTCATCTAGGTAAATCTGACCTAAAATTTTGTATATTCTTTCGGCTGTTTTGTCGTTCCAGTTGTCTTGTGGTACAATGTTAGTAGAGTTTAGTCCCGTTCCAAGGTCTTTACTCTTTGCCCTGTCAGGTGTTGCAGCACTCGGCAGGGCTTTTGCTTTTTCGCTCATTTTTTATTCTCCTCTACGATACGTTCTACCGCCCTTTGAACGGCTAATACATCTGTCCATACCTGTTGAAATTTCCGGCACTGCCTCCCGTCCTTGTCTGCTACACATTCAACAATAATTAAGGCCGGATAACCACTTGTTGCATATGCCCGAAAATAATTACTGTGTTTTCCTTCTACCTTCTTCAGCTCCAACAACTTATAACCGTAGTCCTTTATACTATTGAGCCATTCAATAAGCTCAGGGGGATAGTCTGGAGGATAAAGGGACTCCAGTAAATCCTTTTCTTCTAAATACTTCTCATAATTAGTCATAGTATCAGCCCTCCTCTACTAAATCCGCAATGTCGCATTTAAGCACTCTAGCCACCTTACCAATAGTTGACAAACGAGCATTACCGCCTTTGTTGACAAGCCTATACAAGGTGTTGCCGTTTAATCCTGCCTCGCGCTGGACTTCACTGATGAGCTTTTCGCTCTTAGCAATGGCGGTCTGCAGCTTGTTACCATCTACCACATACATATTTTTTCACCTCCTTTGCTCCGAATCTACCGCCTATTATTAGGCGTTTTGCCTAATATAAATTTATACCAATAAAAAATAATTGTCAATAGTTTTTTTGCCCACTAATTGACATTTTCGCCTATTACGCCTAAAATAATAAGTGTGGAGGTGCATAATTTTGTTTTTCTTTTTCTTTGGCATAGAGGGCGGTACAACGTTTGCAGATAGATTAAGGGCCGCCCGCGATAAAGCAGGCTATACAGGTAAAGAGTTTGCCTCACTTCTAAACATCAAATATGAAACATACATAGGATATGAAAATAAAGGCCGTGAACCTAAATATGATACACTTATAAAAATTGCCGATAAACTCAATATAACCACAGATGAGCTGTTAGGGGTTCACCCTCCAGACAAAACCATAAACGGCGATATAGAAAAACCCCTAACCGATATGTTAGGAATATTGCAAAAAGACACAGCCAATTACAGGGGCGATAAGTTTGACGAACGAGACCGGGAAGAACTGACCTCGCGCATACACGACTTCGCCAAACGAGCCGAAACACTGTCTTCATTACATATCTTTGACGATAACACACCCAAATAACAGGAGGTACTGACCATGGCCACCTATGAGGAAGATGAACTTACTATATTTTGCCCGCTATACAATCGAATGGTAAGTGATTGGGATTGTTACGAGGCTTCACTTGTTCGGGAAGGCGAATTACCTTTGACCGATATACCCGAAGAATACAGGAGGCCAGGCTGGATAGAACTTTGTGGTAATTGTAAATACGCTTCACTAGAAAATTGAAGATGCTATTTTCACACACAAAAAAGCCCCCTACCATTGCCACATGGTAAGGGACTTATGTAAAAGAGACAAAAAAATATGAACCTAGGTATATTATAGCATATACCTCGCCCGTAGACACGGGCAAATAAAAAAGGATGTGTATATTATGGCAGGAACGCGGGCGGCCCTGTATATCCGTGTATCTAGTGACGAACAGGCAAAACATGGGCTTTCACTGGATGAACAAAAGCACGACTTACGGGAATACGCCATTAGGCACGGGTACACCATAGCCGGGGTATACATGGACGAGGGCACCACCGCCAGGAAGTCCATACAACGTCGTAAAGAGTTACAGCGGCTTTTGCATGATGTAGAGGCCGGGGCCGTTGATGTGATATTATTTATTAAACTTGACCGTTGGTTTAGGAATATTGCTGACTATTACAAGGTGCAAGCGGTACTGGATACCCACAAGGTAGACTGGATAGCCATACACGAAGATTACAATACCAACACCAGCGCCGGACGGCTTAACCTTAATATCAGGTTATCCATTGCCCAAAACGAGAGCGACCAAACAAGCGACCGTATAAAGTTCGTATTTGAAGGCAAGAAGCGCCGCCGGGAGGTGCTAACTGGTAATATCCCCTATGGTTATAGGATTGTAGATAAACACTTTGACCATGACAAGGAACAGGCGGCAGCTATACGGGATATTTTCGAGCATTTCCTTGTATCTCAGTCAGTACTGGAGACTACCACCTATGCCCGGGAAAAATACGGGATAATGTGGCGGCATATCTCCATGCGTAGGGCACTCCAAAACGAGCGGTACATAGGCACATTCTACGACATTCCCGACTACACCCGCGGCATAGTGGACAAGGACACATTCCACCGTGTGCAGCAGGTCTTGACTGCCCGCCGTATGGACACGCCCCGTAAACCTGCTGTACCTTTTCTTTTTTCCGGCCTTATCTACTGCCCGGAATGTGGTCACGTACTCATAGGATGTAAAGGGCATAAATACGCCAATCAGACGGAATACAAAAACAAGTTTTATCGTTGTGGTATCCACAGTATAGAAAAGACCTGCCACTTTACGGGTACCATATTTGAACGACCTTTAGAGCGGTTTCTGCTGGATAATCTTAAAGAGCGATTAATGGAACACGCCGCCACGCTCCAGCAACAACGAAAAACCACAGGTGAAGAAAGAGCCGCCCGCAAGATAAAGGCGGCAAGGGAAGCCCTGGACCGACTCAAAGACCTTTATGTTACGGGATATATTGACCGGGCCGCCTATGATACTGATTTTAAGAAGTATAACAGCCAGCTCCAAGAAGCACTAAAGGCAGCTCCACCTAAAGGGCGTACAATGACCGATAAATTAAAGAGCTTGCTGAATATGGATATTGTAAGCACCTATAACCAGTTGTCTTTAGAAGGTAAGCGGAAATTTTGGCATGCCATACTATACAGGATTGATGTAGAGCACTACGAAAAAGGGCGCGGCGGGCGGAAAGAATACCGCTTAACATTTCTATAGAACTGGATGAGCGACTACTTCGATACAAGTTCGCTAGTAATTCGATATTTTTTCGATAAAAAAACACCCTGTCATTATCCGGCAGGGTGTTTTCATGATTTAGTAATGTGGGTTTTTACGAACGTAGTCCACCGGTCTGCTCCAATCCACATGCACCTTCGTGTTGTTCCACAGACGGGTCAATGCCAGTTTGAAGCTTTTTACATCGGCCAGCGGGTCGATTTCTTCCGGCGTAAAGTCCATAAGGGTTTCATGGGGCACATTGATGCTGTGCGTCTCTGCCAGATATTTTTCCGTCAGGCTCTTAGCCTCTTCATTTTTGATATTAACGGTTGCCGTCTTGCTCTCTCCATCATAATCTATCCAACCCAAATCATGGCCAAAGCTTATGGCTACGCTGAATTTATTTTCCATGGCGATTTCTCCTTTTTGACATCATTCTCTGTTTCTAATTATATATGATTCAGACCCTTTTTACAAATTTTTGGCCAAAATAACCAAATTAAATAAATATTTTCAAAAGTTTGCATTTGTCAAGTCTTGCACTTGTATTTTTTTTGTGCTACTATACTTACAAAGAAGGATAAGCCTGGGGTGTGCGCGGGCTTTTGAAATGTCCAACCTACATTTTTTACAGGGAGCCTGATTTGATTTTAGTGGAAGTTCGCCTCGGCGTCTCGCGGAAGCTAAACTTAGGGCACCCACCTGCTGATCGCAGGTTTTGGGCATTTAAGGCAGCGGCAGTTTGGACCCCTTCTTTGAAAAGGGATTGCTATCCATGGGTGGCAGTCCCTTTTCACGCATTTGCAATAAAATTAATGCAAATACGGGCGCAGATTGATGGCTACCTCATTGATATGGGTAATCTTCGGATTCTGCGCCATTTTATTTACCGGAGTTTCTACCGGGCCGTCCACGATTTCGATATTATCCAGCATCTGCCGCATTTGGCCGCGAATTCCTTCCAAATAGATTTCCCGCAGGTTCTTCTGCTCCTGCTTTTCTTCATCATTCAAGCCCACAGAACGCTGCTTGCGGGATAATTCATTTATCCGGGCAATTAATTCTTTGGTTATCATAAAAGCCTCACTTTCTCTAACAGCTTTAATACGCAATGCAAATATTATACCTTTCGGCCCTGACCTTGTCAAAATATTCCTGTTCCCATTGCCAAGCGATATTTTCATTTAGTATAATAATACAAGGTCTTATGACCAAAATATAATTCCATAGGAGGTTCGGACGTTTTGGAACCTGGCATTAACTTTTCTACGTTGGAGGAACAAATTCTCCTCCTGAAAGAAGCCACGGACGCAGTACTCCTGGACACAATCGGTCTGGGACAAAAAATGCAGGAAGCGTTTGGACAACATGCCGTCACTTCCCTCAGTTCGCAGATGTTGTGGACGACTCTGCAATCTGAACATTGATGGCACAAGCGGGGCAGAAAACTACTGCCCCAACCCAAAACAGCCCGCAGGCTCGAAAGAGCCGGCGGGCTGCTTTTTTTTCGAAAACTAACCATACTTGAAGGGAAATAAATAGCGCATGAAGAACTATTTAGGAAAATCAATGTCGATTTAACGTTGTTCTTTTATGGAGGCGATATCATGCTGATTGGTGTACCAAAGGAAATCAAAAACAATGAAAACCGTATTGGCCTTACCCCCGCAGGGGCTGAGGCCCTGGTAAAAGCAGGCCATCAGGTTTTGGTGGAACAAGGCGGCGGTCTGGGCAGTGGTTTTACCGATGAGGATTATACTGCTGTTGGCGCATCTATCACAGCCGATAAAAAGCAGCTGTTTACGGACGCCGAAATGATTATCAAGGTAAAAGAGCCTCTACCGGATGAATACGACCTTTTCCATGAGGGCCAGATTCTCTTTACCTATCTGCATTTGGCACCAGAACCAGAGCTCACTGCCGCACTATTAAAACACAAAGTGACCGGTATTGCCTATGAAACCGTAGTGGGCCAGGATGGACGTTCACTGCCGCTGCTGGCGCCCATGAGTGAAATCGCCGGGCGTATGTCCGTGCAAATCGGCGCACAATTTTTGGAGAGCCGTTATGGCGGCGCTGGTGTCCTTCTGGGCGGTGTCAGCGGCGTAGCACCGGGGCAGGTCGTCATCATCGGCGGTGGCGTTGTCGGCACCAATGCTGCCAAAGTTGCCGCAGGTCTTGGCGCCCGCGTAACGATAATTGACCTGTCCATTGACCGTCTCCGCTATTTGGATGACGTCTTTGGCGGGCGGGTAGCCACGGTAATGTCCAACAGCTACAATATCGCCGAATGGGTCGCCCGGGCTGACCTGCTCATTGGCGCCGTCTTAGTACCCGGTGCCAAGACTCCGCAGCTTGTTACGGAAGATATGGTCAAGACCATGCGAAAGGGTTCTGTCATCGTCGATGTAGCCATCGACCAGGGCGGCAGCATTGCGACCTGCGACCGGGTGACCACACACGAGAATCCCACCTTTACCAAACACGGCGTAGTGCATTATTCCGTGGCCAATATCCCCGGCGCAGTTTCGCGAACCTCTACGCTGGCGCTGACAAATGCCACTCTGCCCTATGCCCTGAAAATCGCCGGTAAGGGCTGGAAAGAGGCCTGCATGGAAGATGCGGGGCTTGCCGAAGGGCTGAATACGGTAGCAGGCAAATTAGTAAATCGTCCTGTCGCCGACGCCTTAGGTTTAGCGTTCACGGATAAAACAGAATTCCTGCAGTGAGCTTTGGAAAAATTTGAATTTTGTATGAACAAGCCAGGGTGACATTATAATACCGGGGCAGCCTCAATGAGAGGCTGTCCCGGTATATTTTTGCTCTATTGCATCTAAATCCAATGCGAACAGGGGCTTTTCGCCCATTTTTATCTCCGTGTCTCCTGTAATAAACACAATATCCGGCAGTTTCCCCAAAAGCAGGATGGTACCTTGTGGCGCAACCCTGACAAATGTCTCCGTGCCGCCCCAGAACCAAGCGAAAGCCTCATGGCCTTCCGGCCGTGGAAAGGCAAGACTACTCCCCAGTTCAGCAGCAGTCAGCTTTATCCGGCAGCTTTCCGCAAGTTTTGCAGATACCTGTTGAACGGAGAGCTTTCCCGCTTCGGCCTGGGTTAAAAGTTCCAGCGATAAGTCAGCATCATGCTCAATCTGCTCGGCCAAAATCTGCAGATTATCCACATAAGGATAATCTGCATAAGACGCGATAATGCGTTTTCGCTCCTCCGTCAATTCCACTTCTTTTTTACGATCCAGCGGTACGGAAGCAGAGGCTCTGCCCAGCAAAGGCGAAAACATACTGACCTTTTTTTCTGTTTGGCGCTGCGCCACACTGCCCGGATTGGACAGCATTTCCTTCATATCCTCAGCCTTTTTACGGGCCGCCTGCCAGTATTCACGCGATTCCTGCCGCAATGCTGCCTTCGTGTCATGCCCCTTTATTTCCTCACGGGCAATGTTTTCTACAGACACTCTGCCCAGAATATAAACACGCAATACCTCTCGTCCCTGTTCTTCGGCCCTGAGTCGCTCAGAGGAAAGAGCAGGCAGTTCCGTAGCTTCGGTTGGCACAGGCAGGATGGGCTCCGGCTCATGGAAACCGATAACGGCAACAACCGCCCCGGTCAGAATCAGAATCATCAACAGACAAATCTTTTTCATAGAAACCTCCTGGGCAACCAGCACCCCTAGCTTTTGGTATGGGCGCGAATAAAGTTCAGAACGAAATCAAAATCTTCATCTTCTGCATAGACCTGATTCTTATTCAGCAGCTCATTGACCTTGATAAGGTTACGCCCCGGACAGGACTCCACACTCCTGACATCGGCAAAAGATGTGTACATACTGGTACGGGCCCCCGCCAACATACCTGTCCCCACTACACCGGGGCGGCCTGCCATAGCACCTGCCAACCTGGTCAAAATGCTGATGGCCTCTACCTTCTTAATTTGGGCCTTCATCTGAATATGATGGATACCCTTGTCATCCATTTCAAATAATACGCAGTACTTGCCCCCCATAATCAATGCATAGAGCAGATACCCCAGCAGGCATATTAGACCAAAGCCCAGTGAAAAGAGCAGTAAGCCTACAGTTAGCTCGAAAAGATTATCCAGAGAAAGATTATCGTCAATAACCTCCAACACGACCATAAAAAGCCACAACGCCAAAAGAATACCACCGAAAATCTTCCAAATCAAAAAGAGAATGGTGGGATTTTTGTAAAGGTTCAACTCATAGGCCCAGCGATAGACTCCGTCTGAATCAAACGTGATATTTTTCGACACATGGTTCATGTCTGTTCACTCCTTCCCCCTTTGACTTATCAGCCTCTTTCCCTACAGCAATTTATTTTAGTCCGTCACCAAATGCGGACGGCGTTTCCACTGTCCAAAGATAATCAGAATAAAGATGGCCAAACCAATGCCATCGGTGACAATCCCCGGCTGAATCATCAGCAGCCCCGCCACAATGAGAATCAGCCGCTCATAGCCCTTGCAGTCCACTGCCAGATAGCCAATCAGCGCGGAGCTTATCGCCACCATGCCACAAAGCGCCGTCACCGTAGACAGGATAAGTTCGCCCATAGTACCGCTCATCATCAGCAGCACCGGCGACATCACGAAGATATAGGGAATGATAAAAGCGGCAATCGCCAGTTTTGAGGCGTTGACACCAGTCTTGAGCGCGTTGCCGCCACTGATGCCTGCCCCGGCATAAGCGGCCAGTGCCACCGGCGGGGTAACGTCAGCGATAATGCCGAAGTAGAAGACGAACATATGCGCCGCCAATACCGGCACGCCCATCTGCACCAAAGCAGGTGCTGCAATCGTGGAGGTGATGACGTAGTTCGCCGTAGTCGGCACGCCCATCCCCAAGATTATCGCCGTAATCATCGTAAAGAACATGGTCGGCAAAAGCAATCCGCCCGAAAGGGTCAACAGCCCTGAAGCCAATTTCAGGCCCACACCGGTTTTCGTCACCACGCCGATGATGATACCGGCCGCTGCGCAGGCGACCAGTACGCCCAGCACATTGCGTGCGCCCTTTTCCAAACCGTTAACGATTTCAATTGGCTGCATACGGGTGGATTTCCGCAGTGCCGAACAGAGAATGGCCAGCACAATCGCTACCAACGCCGCCCGCATGGGCGTATAGCCCGATACCAACAGATAGACGATGATAATCAGCGGCAAAGCCAAATGGCCGCGCTCTTTTAAGAGCGTGAAGAAATGCGGCAGCTGCTCACGGGGAATACCTTTGAGCTTGCCCCGCTTAGCTTCAAAATGCACGCCGAGCCAAACACCGGCAAAGTACAAGAGAGCCGGAACTACTGCAGCCTTGACGATATCAATGTAGGGAACGCCCACAAACTCCGCCATCAGAAAAGCTGCTGCCCCCATTACCGGTGGCATGAGCTGTCCGCCAGTAGAAGCCGCTGCCTCTACGGCGCCGGCAAAATTCTTGTGATAGCCCAGTTTTTTCATCATGGGAATGGTCAGCGAGCCTGTCCCCACCACGTTTGCCACGGAACTGCCAGACACCGTGCCCATAAGGCCGGAGGACAGTACCGCCACCTTTGCCGGGCCGCCGCTGGCCCAGCCAGCAATGGAATTCGCGAGGTCAATAAAGAATTTGCCCAGGCCCGTGGACTCCAAATAGGCACCAAAAAGGATAAACAGGAAGATAAAAGTCGAAGACACGCCCAAAGGAATGCCGAAGATGCCCTCAGTCGTGTAGTAAAGATGACCAACCAGTTGCCCAACCGTCAAGCCGCGATGGGCAAGGACGCCGGGCATATAAGGGCCGGCAAAGGCATAGGCCAAAAAGGCCAGTACCACGCAGACCATCGGCAAACCAACCACGCGGCGGGCCGCCTCAATAACGAGTAAAATGCCGATAGCACCGACAACTAAATCCGTATCCGATACCAAACCAGCCCGCAGCACCAAATGCTGATACTCATAGATGATGTAAGCCGGTGCCGCCGCGCCTAAAATGGCCAGCACTAAATCCAACGGATGAATCTTGTGCCGTGGCCAGCTTTTCCGCGTCGGATAAAGCAAAAATACCAAGGTCAAGCCAAAGCCCAAATGAACGCCGCGCTGCAGCTGGGCATCCAGCACCCCAAAGGTCGCCGTATAGAGCTGAAATACGGAAAAGCAGATGGCGATAAACGCCACGATTTTCTTCATCAGCCCCGTGTATTCCATGGTGTCCGACTCTTTATCGAACTCCTTGAGAACCGCATTAGCGGTCTTCGCATCATGTTCATTCATGCATAACCAATCCTTTCCATAAAGGCATCAATTCCACTGTGACCAGAGTGCCCGGCGCGTATCGCTCATAAAGAGGAAAGCTGCGCCCACCAACATTTAAGGTAAGCTCAGTTCCCACTCCGGTGCGCAAATCCAGCCGTTCATAGGCCCGCTGCTGCCCCCGCAGCCAGTAATAATCGCCCTCTTGTTGAAATTCCCCTTCTGTCCGATCAAAGGGGAGTCCCACACCAAAGGACTGGTATTTTGTTGCGTTCAGGACAAAGCCCCGGCAACCTTCCTCCACGGCCAGAAACTCCTCTACCGGCGTCTTTTGGACAGAGTGAATAAAGCGCAGAGATAACGGGAAACCTGCTGCCACCTCACCGAGATAAAGGCGCTCTCCACCTGCCCTTAGCACCAGGCAGGGCAGCGTGAGCACCTGCCACAAGGCAAAAAATACCCCTATACCACAAAGCAAAAATTCCTTCTGCAAAACACTCACCTTACCAAAAGGGCTGTCACACAACGTGCAACAGCCCCCACCAAACGTCATCTTATTCCTTAAAGAACTTCTCTGCACCAGCATTGACGGGCAGCGGCATACCTTCCAGAGCCTTTTCCTTCAGGATAGCCTTAGCTGCAGAATGTGCAGCATGGATGCGGTCAATATTACCAAAGATTGCCTTGGCAATCGCATAACCCAGACTGTCATCCACCTTGTCGTTAGCCACTAGCATAGCCATAACCGATACAGCCGGAACTTCCTCTTCAAAACCTGCATAGGTACCAGCCGGAATCACCGTCTTGGTATAGAAGGGATATTTGGCAATCAAAGCATCAGCCTTGTCAGCATCTACCGGCAGCAGACGTACTTTATGTTGGGAAGCGATATCCTGTACAGCAGAAGTCGGATAACCGGCCGTGAGGAATGCAGCATCAATATTGCCATCCTTCAGCGCGTTAGCTGCTTCGGCAAAGGAAAGATACTGTGGCTGAATATCATTATACGTCACACCATAGGCTTCCAAAATCTGGCGGGCATTTGCTTCTACACCAGAGCCTGCGGCACCTACGGCCACTTTCTTGCCCTTCAAATCTGCAATCGTCTTGATGCCGGAGCTATCGAGCGTTACTGCCTGACAGGTTTCCGGATAGAGCGTGGCTATGCCCTTCAGGCTTTCCACTTTCTTATCCTTAAACATTTCCGTGCCGTTCACTGCATAGTAAGTAATATCATTCTGAACAATGGCCAAGTCCACAGAACCATCCTTCAGCATATTGATATTTGCAACAGACGCCCCGGTGCTCTGCGCACTGGCATTCATGCCGGGAATATCTTTATTCAGCACCTCTGCCATGGCACCACCGATGGGGTAATAAGTACCTGCCGTACCGCCAGTACCAATATTTAAAAACTTCTTCTCGGCTGTATTGTCACCGCCACCACAGCCTGTCAGCACCGCTGCCATAGCCACAACCGCCAGCCCTGCCATCAGGGCTTTTTTCCAGTTTGCAAACTTCATACTTACCCCTCCTATTGTGTCATTTGACCTTACAATTAAAACAATACTTATATATTTCATATACCATTATAGCATAGAGGGTATACACTGACAAGTCTATTTCTGCAAAAAGCAGACATTTTGTAATGTATGTATGTATACATTGCACAATTTAACGACAAAGGCGTCATTTCCGATTGGGAAATAACGCCTTTTACTAATATACAGCTTAATTGTATGTAGTTTTACTGTTCTGCCGTCAATGCATCATTATCGCGGGCATCGCGGAAAGAAGACACAACCCAGCCCAAAACAGCTGCCACTACAGCCGGGACGAACCAGCCCATGCCGATATCATAGAACGGAACATACGCCGTCACCACTTCCGTCAATGCCGGGAACTTGATGCCAGCCGCAGCCAGACCATCCAGCACAGCAAAGAACAAAGTCACATTGATGGCCAGACGATAAATGCTGTAACGCCAGCCGATAAGGCCATCAAAGAGGGAAAGTACCACGAACACGATAACCAGCGGATAAATCGCTACGAGGAAAGGTACAGACAGCGCAATAATCTGCGTCAAGCCTACATTGGATACCACAAAGCTGAACGCCGTGGACACCTGTACCAGACGTGCATAGGAAATGCGATTGTTCGACAGCTTGTTAAAGTACCAGGCCGTACCAGAAATCATACCACAGGAGGTCGTCAGACAAGCCAGAGCAATGATGAATGCCACCAGCAGGTTGCCTGCCGGGCCAAAGAAGATGCCTACAGCACCAGCCAGCAGCTGACCGCCATTTTCCACACCGCCCAATACGCTGGCGCTGGATGCGCCGATGTAAGCCAGCGAACCATAAACCAAAGTCATCAAGGCTACCGTGATAAAACCGGAGATGATGCAGATTTTGCTGACGGATTTGTTATCCGTCGTGCCGCGCATGCGAATGGCATTAACCACAATCGTACCAATGGAAAGCGATGCCAAAAGGTCCATCGTCTGATAGCCATCCTGGAAGCCCTGGGAGAACGGTGCCGTGATATAGGCGCCCGTTGCATCGAGCACTTCGCCCAGCGGCGTTACAAAGGATTTCACGAACAGAATAACCAAAAAGATTAAGAGTGCCGGCGTCAGCATCTTGCCTACACGGTCAATGAGCTTGTTCGGCGTCATCGCCAGATAATAGGTTGCGCCAAAGAAGAACATCGTGTAGATGAACTGGCCCAACGTCAAATCTTCTGCCGCCAGGAAGGGACGAATACCGATTTCAAAGGAAACTGCACCAGTACGCGGTACCGCAAACACAGGGCCAATGGTCAGATAGAGGATAACGAGCAGTGCCGTAGCCAGCCACGGATAGGTTTTGCGGTTCATAAACTCCACATACTTACCGCCCTGCATGGCAATGGCGGTAATGCCCAAAAGCGGCAGCCCTACGCCTGTTACCAAAAAGCCCATCATGGCTATAATGCTGTTTGAGCCGGCAGCCTGCCCCAAGGCAGGCGGAAAAATCAGATTGCCCGCCCCAAAAAAGATAGAAAACATCATCAGGCCGACGGTCAGGATTTCGCCTTTGCTCATTCGCTTCATACTTACTCACACTCTTTTCTTACAAAATACACCTTTTGTCCACTCACAATGTACGCAAGTAAACATATAAAAAGCCCATGTCCCACTTTCCCGGACATGAACTCCAAGGTTCACCTTCGTTTTAGGATAGGTGTATTATAGCACAAAGACAAAAGACATTGCAAGAGCCTTTTTGTTTTTTCAGTGTAAACTCGTAAACTTTTATTTCCTAGATATATCTGTTATACTGTAAACAAAATTGTCCACGAAAATACATAGATTTAAGGAGGGAATGCCAAAATGGCTGAAGATAATGAAGAAAAAAAAGAACTTGACCCACTGATTACCCAGCCCCACGGCGTGGAACAGCAGGCCAAGATGGAAATCGTCCATATGATTCACAGCGGAGAATCCCCCTTTGACATCATCTACCATATCGCCAAACGGCTGGAAAAGTCCTCCGGCGAACCGGGCTATGCCCAATATGTAGAAGACCAGATACGCGCCGTCTACGGCTTTGCCCTAGAGCATGTAAAACCCATGCAGGACGAATTGCGGGATGTTGAAGAACGCTTGGAACGCATCAAAAAATCCTACGAAAATCCTGAATTCACCGAGGAAGAACATATCCGTATTGGGTTCGCTATCGAACGCCACAAGAAAAATATCGAACGGCTCAAAATCATGATTCAAAAGGCCGAAGCCGACCACGCCGACATGACCATTGTCAAAAATTAAAGAAGCCGCTGCTCACCAAAGAGCAGCGGCTTCTTCTTTCATCTTTTCTTCTATCGCAGCAATCTTATCCGGCGCAATCTCGCGCAGTTCTTCCATCAGCATGCTCAACTGACTGGAGAGAGTCAGCACCGTACCGCCTCCATGCTCCGAATAGAGCGGCTCCTTATGCTCTACGACATAATCGTTTTTGATGAGTTCCTGATAATGCTCACCAGGTACCGGCTCGGAGAAGAAATACCCCTGGACATATTCACAGCCAATCAGCCGCAAAAAGTCCACCTGCTTCTGCGTTTCCACACCCTCGGCAATCACCAGCAAGTCCAGCCGTTTGGCCATGCGCACAATGGAATCCAGAATATTATCCGCCCGGCCGTTCTCCACGCCCTGCGAATCCGCCAAAAAGCGCAAATCAATCTTCAGCACGTTCACCGGCAAATCCTTGAGCATATTCAACGAGGAATAGCCGCTGCCAAAATCGTCCATCAGGATAATAAAGCCCTTGGACTGCAATTCCGCAATAATTTCAATAATCTGCTGCGGATTTTCCACATAGGCACTTTCAGTAAGCTCCAGTTCCAACAAGCGCGGGTCAAGGTTGTACTTTTTCACCAAATCCTCAAAAACCTGCACCAGATTGGGGCTGTAAAAATCGACCCGGGACACATTGATGGATACCGGCAAAACCGTACGCCCCTCATCAATATCTGCGCGCAGCTGCTGGCAGACTTTCTCCCAGACATATTTATCCAGCTGATAGATAAAACCGTTCTGCTCGAATATCGGCACGAATTTCGCCGGAGAGATAAACCCCAGTTTGGGATGTGCCCAACGCACCAAAGCTTCAGCACCTACTATCGTTTCCGTCAGCAAATCGTACTTAGGCTGATAATAAACGATAAATTCATCCCGCTCCAAAGAGCCATTCATATTGTTGACGATAACCTGCTCATTGACGATATTGGCCCGCATATCTTCTTCATACACGCCACAAACGGACAAACCATTGCGCGATGCCTTAAATAAGGCCATCGCCGCCCTGTCCAGCATAGAATTTACAGATAACGTCCGATCTTTGACCGTATAAACGCCAAAGTAAAATTCAATACGATAGTCCAAGGCAAAGGACACGGCCAGCATTTGCAAAGAATGAATCAGATGTTCCCGCAAATTTCCGCGAGTGGGGTAACACAGCAGGAAATTATCCGCATAAAGCCGCCCATAAACACAGGGTGTGAGCTGAATGCTGGACAAGAACTGTGCCACATAACGCAGGAGTTTATCCCCAGTATCTTCACCGAACAAGTCATTGATAACTTTAAAGCGGGCAATATTAAACCGCATGATTTCAAATTCCAGTTCCGGATATTTTTCCAAAATTTCCGCAGCATTCCGACAGAACGCCTTTTTATTGTAAAGATTGGTCAACCGGTCATAATGCAGGTTGTACAAAAAGCTGGCAAACCCGCGCTGCACGTTAATACCGCAAAGCAGGTAGCCCTCCTCCCCCTCCCGGAACATCATCAGCAGGCGATGCGTGATGTGCTTGCGGTTATGGGTGGAAAACTCTACGGCCGCCCGTATGGTGAAGCCTTGCTCAGTCCCGACTTCTCCACAGGCAATTTTACACACTTTGACCATGGACAATTTATTCCGGTTAGCCGCCAGAAGCTCCATGACCGGCTCCCGTCCCTGAACGTAACTTAATGACCCCACGCCAAAGGCAATGACGTCTTCAGCCAACAAGTCATATATTCCAGTGGTACTACCGGATTCATAATATTCCTGGATAAACTTATTTACCAGACTTGTAATCTCGCTACGCTCCATTCCCCATCGTCCCTTTCAGGATATTTTGACTCTTTTATTATTATATCATATCCATTCTCAAAAATGTGCTTATTTTTTAGCCTACTATGCGCACAGACTACAAAATACACAGCACAAACACCAATGTCCATATCATATTGGGTATGCTACAATTGAGACAACAGTTCGGCAGTCATTCGGCTATTTATTAAAACGCGTCACAGGAGGTCTTCATTCATGTATGAACTAATCAGCAGTATATGTGCTGTCTTCCAAAATCTTGCCGATTTGGTCTGGGGGTTCCCCACCAATATAGAATGGTACGCCCAGCTCCCCATTATCGGTGAACTGCCGTTGGTCATCATTCTCTTAGTTGGAACCGGCATTTATTTCACCTTACAGCTTGGCTTTGTGCAGGTCAAATATTTCCGTTATGGTCTGAATACCTTGATAAACAGCAAAAAGACGGAACAGGGCATCAGCCCTTTGGCCTCATTCCTTCTCTCTACAGCCATGCGCGTAGGCCCCGGAAATATCCTGGGCGTGACGGGCGCCATTTCCACCGGCGGCCCCGGGGCCCTGTTCTGGATGTGGTTCTCCGCCTTCTTCGGCATGGCCACGGCCTTTGTCGAATCCACACTCTCGCAGATTTACAAGGACAAGCAGGGGGATGAATACGTCGGCGGACTGCCCTGCTATGGACGGAAACTTTTGGGTGGTGCCGCCATTGTCGGCGGTACTTTGAGCCTGCTGTATATCGTCTATGCCCTGCTCTGCATTCCGGCTCAAGGCTTCAATACCATATCGGCCATGACCGCCATCACGCAGAATATAACGGGCACGGAGCTAGCTGCTGACAGCACGCTTGTCTGGATTTTCTTCCTGCTGCTGATGGGCGTGACCACCTTTTCTATCTTCGGCGGACTGCGCCGTATTACCAAAATCACAGATGTACTCGTGCCCATCATGGCCGTTATCTATGTGGCCGCAGTTGTCATGATGGTCGCCCTGAATCTTGACCGCCTGCCCTGGTTCTTCTATGTGGTCGTGACTGAAGCCTTCCAACCCGAGCCAATCTTCGGCGGCGCTTTGGGTATTGCCCTCTCACAGGGTATCAAACGCGGCCTCATGAGCAACGAGGCCGGACAGGGCACGCTTTCTATGCCCGCAGCAGTCTCCCATGCCAAACATCCCTGCGACCAAGGCATCATTCAGGCCATCGGCGTCTTCCTCGACACCATGGTCATCTGTACGCTGACGGGTTTCGTCCTCATCATGGGACAGGCCTGGATGGGCAATGGTTCGGCGGCCTGGATGGAACTGGGCCGTCTGGAAAAATTTCTCGCTTCCTGCGCGCAGCTGCTGGGCACGGGTTCCGGTTATGGTCTGGCTACACTCGTCATCAGCATTTGCTTTGGCATCTTCGCCTTCACCTGCCTGTTGGGCTTCCCGTCCTTCTCCGAGATATGCGCCCGGCAGATTTCCCATAACAAGATGTTCATTGCCTCCGTCCGTCTGGTAAATTTGACGGTACTGGCCTTCGGCATGGTCACCAACATTGCCGGCTTTGACCTCAGCGCCCTCTGGAACCTCAGCGACTTTGCCAACATTGTCATGGTCTGCTGCAACTTGCCGCTGCTCTATCTGGGCTTTGGCCAAGTGAAAAAGGCCTTCGCGAATTTCGAAGACCAAAATGAAGAATTCAATTCGAAAACATTCGGTACGCCTGTTCCAGTTTGGGACGAATGCACCGAATCAGCAGCCCTGCACGTAATAAAGGATGCCTAAAGTTAACAATTTCGATATCATTTACGACTCTTCACCTATTTATATAGAAAAACGGCTTGCAGTTTTTGTAACTGCAAGCCGTCTTTCATTGCTTATTTCAGATTCTCGATTTCCGTTCCCGTAGCACGCAGGCGGGCGATTGCACGCCGCAGGGCCAGCTGGGCACGTTCGATATCGATATTTCTGGCCTCGTCGCCTCCCTGATGGAAAGCAGCGATACGCTCTTTGGCGCGGTCCATGGCACGCTGGGCACGATTGATGTCGATATCAATCGGCTGTTCAGCTGCCGTGGCCAGCACCGTGATTTTTTCCGGAGTGACTTCCATGAAGCCGCCGGACACAGCGATAAGCTGTTCGTCCCTGTCGGAACCATTGAGACGCACACGCATGGCATGAGGCAAAAGCCCCGTTACCAGAGGAGCGTGTTTGGGGAGGATACCCAGCTCACCGCCCGTGGAACGGACGATAAGCATGCTGATGTCCTCGGCATAAACCACTTTATCCGGGGAGACAATCTCTAGCTGGATCGTAGCCATAGATTATCCCTCCTTTTCCAAGGTCTTTGCTTTCTCCACAGCTTCGTCAATGTTGCCGACCATATAGAAGGCAGCTTCCGGCAGGTCATCGTATTTACCTTCAAGGATTTCCTTGAAGCCGCGCACCGTTTCTTTGAGCGGTACGTATTTACCCGGAGAACCGGTGAATACTTCTGCTACGAAGAACGGCTGGGACAGGAAACGCTGAATCTTACGCGCACGGGATACGGTGAGCTTATCCTCGTCGGACAGTTCTTCCATACCCAGGATGGCGATGATATCCTGCAGTTCCTTGTACTTCTGGAGCACTGCCTGCACGCCGCGGGCCACCTGATAGTGTTCCTCGCCGAGAACTTCGGCATTGAGGATACGGCTGGTGGAATCGAGCGGGTCAACGGCGGGGTAAATACCCAATTCTGCAATCTGACGGGAAAGTACCGTCGTTGCATCGAGGTGGGTAAATGTACCAGCCGGTGCCGGGTCAGTCAAGTCATCGGCGGGCACGTATACGGCCTGTACGGAGGTGATGGAACCTTCCTTGGTGGACGTAATACGTTCCTGCAGCGCACCGATATCGGTGGTCAGGGTCGGCTGATAACCTACTGCCGACGGCATACGGCCGAGCAATGCGGATACCTCAGAACCTGCCTGAATGAAACGGAAGATGTTATCAATGAAGAGCAGCACGTCCTGATGCTGAACATCACGGAAGTATTCTGCCATGGTGAGGCCCGTCAGACCTACACGCATACGCGCTCCGGGAGGTTCGTTCATCTGACCGTAAACGAGTGCGGTCTTGCCGATAACCCCGGATTCCTTCATTTCGCCCCAAAGGTCATTACCTTCACGGGTACGTTCACCTACGCCGGCGAATACGGAGTAACCGCCGTGCTCGGTAGCGATGTTATGGATAAGCTCCATGATAAGCACTGTCTTACCTACGCCGGCACCGCCGAAGAGGCCGATTTTACCGCCGCGGGCGTACGGTGCGATAAGGTCAACGACCTTGATACCCGTTTCGAGTACCTGTGCACTGGTTTCCTGATCTTCAAATTCCGGAGCAGGACGATGAATCGGCCAATACTCAGCGGCGTTGACCGGAGTGGGGTCCTTATCCACAGTCTGGCCCAGTACGTTGAAGATACGGCCCAGAGTACCTTCACCAACGGGAACACTGATCGGCGCGCCGGTATCTTCGGCGTCCATCCCACGGGTGAGACCATCGGTAGAGCTCATGGCGATGCAGCGGGTTACGCTGTCGCCGAGGTGCTGCATAACTTCAACCACGAGGTCGATGTCCACTTCACCGGCTTTGCCCTTGATGGTGATTGCATTCAGTATTTCCGGCAGTTCGCCAGCCGGGAATTCAATATCTACGACAGGTCCAATAACCTGTACGACTTTACCTTTTGCCAATGGTAAACCTCCTTACGATGCCCTTATTTCAGAGCTTCGGCACCGCCAACAATCTCGGTGATTTCGTTGGTGATACCTGCCTGACGTACCTTGTTGTAGTAGAGGTCCAGTTTGCTGATAAGCTCTTCTGCGTTGTCCGTTGCATTGCTCATGGCGTTCATGCGGGAGCTGAGTTCGCTTGCCGCAGACTGCAGGAGCGCTGCATAGATGGTGGTGTAGAGATACTGCGGAAGCAGGCTTCCGAGTACCGTGGCGGCATCCGGTTCATAGATGTACTCGGTAACCGGGCCTTCCGTGCCTTCTTCAGCCTCAAAGGGCAGGAGCTTGAGCACCTGCGGCTCACAGTTAATCGCCGAGATAAACTTCGTATAAACCATCTGCACTTCCCGGATTTCTCCAGTCTTGAAGCGTTCCACCAAATCATCGGCCAGTTTCTTGGCCAAATCAAAGGTTGGGCGTTCGCTGACGCCGATAACGCTCTTTACCACATCATAGCCACGATTCTTGAAGTGGCTGCTACCCTTGCGGCCGACAATGACCATCGGGGTATTTTTCTTATCCTCGACCAGTGCTTCCGCTGCCTTGCAGGCATTGGACGAATAAGCACCGGCAAGGCCCTTGTCACTGGTGACAAGCAAAATGAGCTTTTTGCCGTCCTCATGCTTAGTCAGCAGGGGATGGGAAAAATCATTTCCCGCGGTAGCAGCAATCTGCTGTACCACCTGCACGACTTTTTCTGCATAAGGTTTGTTGGCAAGTGCTGCCTCTTTGGCATGACGGAGACGCGAAGTCGCCACCATGTTCATGGCACTGGTTATCTGCTTGGTACTCTTTACGCTCTTAATGCGATGGCGGATGTCCTGTAAACTAGCCAAAAAGAATCACCTCGCTAACCTTATGCCATTTTGTATGTTACAGTTTCCTTGAATTCTTCGATAGCTTTCGAAAGATCTGCCTCAAGGGCATCATCAAGTTTCTTCTGCTGCGCAATTCTTTCCCCGATTTCCGGATGCTGAGCACGCATGAACTTCAGGAAGTCATTGTGGAACTCAACCACACGCTCTACCGGAATATCGGCCAGGAAACCGCGGACAGCGGTGAAAATCACCATAACTTGTTCCTGTACGAGGAGCGGGCTGTACTGTGCCTGTTTCAGCGTTTCAACCATGCGGGCACCGCGGTCGAGCTGTGCCTTGGTGGCTTTATCGAGGTCAGACGCAAACTGGGCAAATGCGGCCAGTTCGCGGTACTGAGCGAGGTCAAGACGCATGGTACCAGCAACCTGCTTCATGGCTTTAATCTGTGCCGAGCCGCCTACACGGGATACGGACAGACCGACGTTGATAGCCGGACGGATACCGGAGTAGAAGGCATCGGATTCCAGCATAATCTGACCATCGGTGATGGAGATAACGTTGGTCGGAATGTACGCGGAAACGTCACCGGCCTGCGTTTCGATAATCGGCAGAGCCGTAATCGAACCGCCGCCCAGTTCGTCACTGAGTTTTGCGGCACGTTCCAAAAGACGGGAATGTAAGTAGAATACATCACCGGGATATGCTTCACGTCCGGGCGGTCTTCTGAGCAGCAGGGACATTGCGCGGTATGCAGCTGCATGCTTCGTCAAATCGTCGTATACGCAGAGGCAGGCCTTGCCCTGATACATGAAGTGTTCAGCCATGGCAACACCGGCATACGGAGCCAGGTACTGCAGCGGAGCGCTGTCAGCAGCCGTAGCAGCTACGACGATGGTGTACTTCATAGCGCCGGCTTCTTCGAGGGTTTTCACCACACGGGCTACCGTGGAAGCCTTCTGACCAATGGCTACATAGACGCAGATACAATCCTGACCCTTCTGGTTGAGGATGGTATCAACAGCGATAGCCGTCTTACCGATACCACGGTCACCGATGATGAGTTCGCGCTGGCCGCGGCCGATAGGTACGAGGGCGTCGATAGCCTTGAGACCAGTCTGCAGCGGTTCATGTACGGACTTGCGGTCAGCAATGCCCGGTGCATGGTACTCAACAGGACGGAACGTTTCCGCCTTGATGTCGCCCTTACCGTCAATAGGACGGCCGATAGCGTCAACAACGCGGCCAATCATGGCTTCGCCTACGGGAACCTGCATGATTTTGCCCGTACGCTTAACCTGTGCACCTTCTTTAATCTGGGTTTCACCGCCCAGGATAACGGCACCGACATTGTCCTGTTCAAGGTTCAGGACCAAACCAAATATATCATTACCAAAATCCAACAGCTCACCAGCCATGGCTTTTTCGAGGCCATGAATATGGGCGATACCGTCACCGATTTCGATAACCGTGCCAACCTCATCGACGTTCAAGTCTACTTCGTAGTTCTTGATTTGGTCTTTGATGATGGCCGTTATTTCTTCCGGATTCATTTTCATAACTTAGCTGTCACCCCAGTTTCTCACTTGCTCGTCAGTAATTCTTTTTGCAGCGCCTGGAGGCGTCCGGCCACACTGCCGTCGATACGGCGGTCGCCGATTTTGACCACGACACCGCCCAAAAGGGCCTTGTTTTCGTGGAGGCGGAGTTCCACCTTTTTCCCCGTAACTGCTTCAAGTTTAGCGGCGATTTTTTTCTGCTGTGCTTCTGTTGCCGGCTGCGCCGTGGTCACATCAGCAATGACGATGCCGCGAGCGGCATTGGCCATTTCCCTGAACTGCTCCGCAATAACGGAAAGCAGGGCAAAGCGGCGCTTGTCCACTAAGAGGAGCAGGAAGTGGTAGATGCTCTGGGAAAGTTCCCCTTCGTACATCTTTTTGACCAGTTCCTTTTTGGCTTTGCGCTCCACCTGCGGGTTCGCGAAGAAGGCAACTGCGGCGGGCACATCTTCCAGGTCCTTTTTGACCTGCAGAAGTTCCTTGCCATATTCTTCCAGTTTTCCTTCTTCCTGCGCCAGTTCAAAAATCGCCCGGGAATATTTATGTGCAAGCTGTAAGTTTAGCATGGCAAATCACCAATCTTGTCCTTGTCCAGCTTATCCACAAATTCCGCGATAAGCGCTTCATTTTCAGCCGAATCCATATTCTTGGCGATGATTTTGCTGGCAGCAGCCATGGAAAGCGCCACCATTTCGGTGCGCAGTTTTTCAACAGCTTTTGCGCGGTCACGCTCAATATCGGCCTGAGCGGATTTTTTCATCTGCTCAATATCGGCTTTAACCTTCTGCTCCTCTGCCTCGCGGAACTCAGCGGCACGCTTTTCGGCATTCTTCTGAATCTCTTCAGCTTTTGCGGTAGCGGCAGCCAGTTTCGCCTTGTACTGCGCCAGCAGCTTGTCTGCTTCTGCCGCATCGGCATCGGCTTTATCAAGGCTTTCCTGAATCTTATCCTGACGGGCTTTGAGCATGTTGACTACGGGTTTATACGCGAATGCGCGGAGCAAAACAACCAGAATCAGGAAGTTGATGATCTGCGCAATGAACGTCCCATTTAACTCGATCAATTCCTATGCCCCCTTTTTTATCAACTACATCAAAAGAAATTATTTGATGAGCGGGTTTGCATAGAGCATGATGAGGGCAACAACGGTTGCGATGATAGCCATGGACTCGATCAAACCAACGGAGATAAGGGTGTTGGTAAAGAGCGTGCTCTTTGCTTCCGGCTGGCGGGTGATACCTTCGATGAAACGGCTCGTTACAAGACCATCACCGATACCTGCGCCGATTGCGGCAAGACCCATCGTAATACCTGCGCCAACGAGAGCAGCGGCTACCATAATTGCGTTTTCCATGAAAAAATCCTCCTTAAAACCTTTAACTAAAAAATTCCCAGTTTGTCTTAGCCTTCTTCCTCACTCTTTACTGCATTGGCAAGATATGCCATCGACAGCATGGTGAAGATGAACGCCTGTACCCCGCCGATAAAGATACTGAACGCCAGCCAGATAACTGACGGTATGGGCATCCAAATTGGCATGAGCTGCAGCAGGATGATGATAAGAATTTCACCTGCCAGAATGTTGCCGAATAGACGGAAGGCCAGCGTAATGGGCTTAGCGACTTCCTCTATGGCGTTGATGATGACAAAGACCGGCGTGGGCTGGAAGAAATGCGCGATGTAATGACCGCCCTTCATATAAAGCCCCAAACCGTGCACCATCACAATGACCAAGAGTGCAAGGCCTAAAGTGGTGTTCAAGTCATTTGTCGGCGATGCCATCTTTGGGATAAGCCCCAGCCAGTTGGAAACCAGCAGGAACATAAAGAGCGACACGACAAACGGCGCCAAAAAGCGTCCATTCTTGCCCATGGTCGCATCAATCTGTTCATGAAGCCAGACCACGATTGCTTCCACAACATTCTGCCAGCCTTGCGGCACCATCTGCAGATTGCGGGTTGCCAGCACTGCAATGAGCAGCACAATGGCCATCGTAATCCAGGTCATAACCAGAGTCTCCCAATTGAAGGTAAAGCCGGCAAACTGCACTACTTCGCGAACACCGATTTCATGCATATACCTCAACCTCCTCCCAGGAATTCCTGAGTTACTTATTTCGCGCTATTCATGCGGATCATGAGAACCATAGCCCAGGCATAACAGAGGACGAACCCCAGCGCCACTATGCTGAACACTTGCGTAGAAATCTGGACGGCTGCGAAGAGTACTATAAATAATACCAGCAAACGCAAAACCAGCCCCCAAAGCATCTGCCTTTTCGCATGGTTAGCAGTAGCGTGCGCGGCTCTCCACAGCCGCAAGGACATATTTCCCAAGAATACCAGGCCCGTCATAAAGCCGATGATCAGCGCCCCGATAAGCTCCGTCTGCCCGTTTGCCACGAGCATACTGCCTACCGCCAAGGTGATAACCCCCAACCCCATTATAAGCCTTTTCATGAATATCGGCAAAACTTCTTTCATATTCCTCCTCCGGCAAAAATGCCTGTCAGTTGAATATTAGGCTATTGCCCATTTTTAACAATTCAACATAAAAAGCAAATATCCTTTTTTACAAGAAAAATTTATCCACTTTTTTGCATTTTTTTCACCTTTAGGTCGGAATTATTTATGAGATTTTATGATGTAATTATTTGTATTTATATTACGATAAATCAATAGTTAAATTTTATCGCATTTTGTCGCAATGACTATTATAGGCAAATTATGATAAAAAGGCAAGAAATAATTGCAAATAATGGTAAAACCGCGAATACAATAATTCATATTTATATTTCCATAAAACAAAAGAGCTGTGAAAAATATGTCCAAAATGCACAACATATTTTTCACAGCCCTCTGCATAGTTTACCGAATATGAATCGTCGTCGTATGCTCGACTTCTGCGGCCTTTGGCATCTTCACATGCAATACACCATCTTTGAACTCAGCATCAATGCGAGATTCATCAATATTGTCGATGTAGAAGGAACGGCTTACCGAGCCCATACGGCGTTCACGGCGGATGTAATTGCCCTTGTCATCCTGCTGGTTGTTCTCCGCCTGCTGCTGAGCAGCAATCGTAAGATAACCGTTCTGATAACTGAGCTTTACATCCTCTTTCTTCATGCCGGGCAGGTCGGCAGTCAGCTCGTAGCTGTCGCCGTTATCCTTGACATCCACCCGCATGCCGCCATTGGCATTAAAACCTGACATGGTGGGGAAGAAATCATCATTGAAGAATGGTTCATTGAACACATCCCAGATGCTCTGCGGAGCATTCCCCGCTGCCAAATCCTTACGCGTACCAAATGGAACCAAACCAAACATAATCAGCAACCCCTTTCTAAAATCTATACCGGTCAAGGGAGCTTGCTGTGCCTCTCTTGACTATTTGTAACATTTCTGTAATCCGGTCTTTCTTTTCTCTTTCCTGATTACAATTTTATTATAGCTCAAATAGTCAAAAAGTCAATAGGTCAAAAAGAAAAAATTACTTTACTGCACAAGTTTTTGAATCAACGCCCAATTTTCTTCCTGCGCTGCAGTTCGCAATTCCAACAACAGGCGGGCTTCCCGTTCTGGCAGGGTGTATCCCTCAAGGTTTTCCAGCATATAGTCAAGACTTTCCCGTTCACAGGCATCGGCGATTTCCCGCAAAGCCTCCCAGTTTTCCGCCAGTTCCTCCGGACTGATGGTATGCTTTTCCTCCTTGCTTCTCTCGGTTAGAGCAGTCTCTCCCTGACGCAGAGGAATCCAGCTGAGCACCCGCTGTTTCAGGACAAAAGATACTTCCGAGCCTTCTCCCAGTTTACTGGAAATTTTCAAACCGCTGCCCATCATCTTGAGCAGACGCTGACTCACGCTGATGCCAATCCCTGTATCAGCCAGTGTACTGACTTTTTTATTCACATTCAGTTCCAGAATATTTTGCAGTTCAGCCTGCTGCTCATCCGTCATACCTACGCCTGTATCCATGACCCGGGCCGTCAGCGCAGTTTCTGCTGCCCCGGTCTTTTCTGCTTTCAACTGCAAGGTCACACTGCCCTGCAACGTGTATTTCAACCCATTACCCAAAAGATTCAACAGGATTTGACGAATCCTCAGTTCATCACCATAGAGCACACTGGGCACCTTACCCTCCAGCTCAAAATTCAACGTTATGCCCTTTTCTCCAGCCGTTTCTGCCAGTTCTTCCCGCAGGGAATCCAACAGGTGATCCAAGCGGTACTCTCCTTCATTGAGTTTGAAGTTGCCCGCCTCCATCTCCAAAAAATCAAATAAACGCTGAATGATACTGTAAACGATTTCGCCCGCCTTGCGCCCTTCTGCAGCATAAGCCTTGATATGCGGCTCACTGCTTTCCTGCAGCACGCGGCGTTCCATCTCCATAACTTTTTGCAGCGGTTCGGCAATATCCCGACTGGCACGGGACAAGAACCGGTACTTATCAATGCTGGCTTTTTCCGTTTCCATAGCCATATCCCGCAATCCCCGATTTGATTCCTCCAGTTCCCGGGTCACGGCATCCAAAAAGGCTGCCATTCTTGCCGAAAGGAGCACTGGTGCATTATCCTCCGTCTCTTCCGGTGCCTCATACACCGTAAGGGCCGACTTGCTATACCCCTCACGGAATCCTACAGCTACCAGGGCACAGTTCAAAATGCCACCCTGCCCCTGATAGTAATAGATTTCACCAGTGCCGCTGCAGGCATTAAGCTGGCTGGCACTGCGCTGATAATAAATCGTTTCCAGCTGCGCCTTGTCCTGCAGGAACATTTCACGAGTACCGCAGACATTGAGATAAAGCGCCTCCGGAGCGAATTGACTCATCTTCTCACTGGCCAATTCCGTCTCATGCAAAAAATCCTCCTGCACAGCATATGACAGGCGTACCCGTTCTCCTACCCGCACATCCCCGGTAAAGAAAATCCGCCCCTCTTCATCGAATCCCGGCGGCACACGGGCAATCAGGCAGCCATCACGGTCAATGACCAACGGGAATTCAACAATATTCTGCAAGAAATGGTCATCCGGCTTGACCTTCAGATAATGCCGATAAATATCCACAGCGGGCATATCGTCCAGCTTGCCGATACCGCTATACCCCACGGTTTCCGTAATGGTCATTTCCTTGCCCAGAGGCTTCCAGCCCAAAGTATAATCCCCACGAACACTCAAGCTCTCCCCGCTGAATAACACCACTACCAGGCCGCGGCGCATTGGGGAACTGCCATAGATAAACTGGTTGGCTTCTTTGTTGCCAGGGTCCAGCGAAAACAGCGCGCTGTTTAACTCAGCTTCCTCAAGAGCATCCTCATACATCCCCGCAATACTGCCAAAAACCACCAGGTTTTCATTCCCTACCACAAAATTATCGATGAACTTGCTCAGTTTCGGTGCCATGACCCCCAGAATCATTGCCGCCCGCACATCATGCATGGCTGCAACCTTCTGTCCCATTTCCAGACCTAATTTGCCAAAATCATCCGGCACGCCATCATATTCAAGTATACGCACTTTCGCCTTTTGAAAAAAAGCACAGTTAATCCGCACATAACTGGTCGTCCCTTTGGGATTGAACAGCATTTCCGTCATACCGGCCACAACTGCCCGCGGCAGAAACTCCCGAATCTTTTCCCGGACTTTTTCTGCCATTTCCATTCCCATATTATGGAACGACAGCTGAATAAAAATCGCATTGGCCTGCTTGCTGGCCGGGCGCATACAAAGTGTCTGCAAAATCTTGTTCAGCTTGCTTTCAAATCCCTGATTTCCGGCTGTCCAATTTAACTTGTAGTTATATTGAATCATTTCCCATTCTCCTTCTTTGTGGCAAAAAATCCCTTACGGGAAACGCAAGGGATTTCAAACTATCATCATTTGCTTGTACTATTCGCCATGAGGGAAGATTTTCCTGTTTGCTTACGCAAGAAATTTTTGCCACTCTGCAGCAGAAAGGCCGCAGCTGATAGAAACCTGCAGCAAGAGCCGTGCCTTACGAGGATTTAACAGGCCACTGGCGATAAAACCTGCCTGCTCATAGGATTCCTCGGCTTTCGTCACCATACCGGACAGGCTGCTGCTGGCACGGATTACCAAAATGCCCTTTTGCACAGCCGCAGACAGCGCAGTTTCCACCCGCGCCGGTATGCTGCCATTGCCCATCCCAGCATAAACCAGCCCCTGGGCTCCGTTTTCTACCGCCAGTTCAACCAAACGGCCATCATCATCACTGTGCCCGTAGAGAACCGGCACATAAGGCAGTTGTTTTTGCGTGGTCATCTTTTCACTGACACTTAACGCATTCGGCAGATGATGCAGCTCCGCACTGTGATAGAACACTACCACGCCATCATTCACGGCACCAATTGCCCCGCCATTTGGTGATTGAAAGGTTTCCACCGCCGTGGTGGAAATTTTCGTCACGAGTCGGGCACTGTGAATCGCATTATTGAGCACCACGAGTACGCCCCGGTCACGCGCCTGATCACTTGCCGCTACCCGCACAGCGTCCAAAAGATTCAAAGGGCCATCCGCACTTAATGCTGTCGCCGGACGCATAGCTCCCGTAAACACCACCGGCTTATCGGCAAAATGCAGCAAGTCCAAAAGATAGGCGCTTTCTTCCATCGTGTCCGTGCCATGCGTAACGACGATACCATCCACATCGCCTTTGAGCAACAGTTCCCGCACCCGGCCTGCCAGCCTCAGCTGCTCTGCCGCCGTGATATCCTTGCTGTCAATGGCCGCGATTGACTCGCCGGTAACTTCTGCCACATCTTTTATCTGAGGCACTGCCGCGATAAGTTCCTCCACGCCTACAGCCCCTGCCTGATAGCCCGTTGTCGCCGCACTATCGCCCGCAATACCTGCAATCGTGCCACCCATTGCCAAAATATGTATTCTTTTTCGCATAAACTTCCACCTCTACAACACATAGTAAACATACCATCAACACATTTTCCAAAAATTGACTTGTCAATCCCTATTTTTTTATGCTATCATGGAATCAGGTTAATAGCAAATCGCTTATGGGATATTCGTAGGCACAGGAGGAGTCTGTTCAGCTTAAGGCTTTTTCTGTGCTTTTTTGCTATGAAATCTTTGCGAGTCAAGCCAATAGGCGCAGAATCGCTTAGATTTCGTGTAAGGGCTGATGAAAAATCGAGAGATTTTTCATCTTGCTTTGTGTATATTTATGAAGGAGGTCTTATCAATGGACGTTATCGCTGGAATTATCTTTATCTTCATGTACATGGTCATCGTATCGGAGAAAATCCACCGCACTGTAGCCGCTATGCTCGGTGCCGTGTCCATGGTCCTGCTGGGAATACTCTCACAGGAAACCGCTTTGCACCATGTGGATTTCAACACCTTGGGACTGCTGGTCGGTATGATGGTGCTGGTCGGGGTCACGAGTCACACCGGGCTCTTTGACTATGTGGCCATCAAGGCAGCCAAAGTGGCCAAGGCCGAGCCCAAACGGATACTCATTTATCTGGCACTCATCACCGCCGTGTTCTCCGCATTCTTGGACAACGTGACCACAGTGCTCCTGATGGTGCCTGTAACCTTCAGCATCACGCAGAAACTGCATCTAAAGGTCATGCCCTTCCTGCTGACGCAGATTATTGCGTCCAACATCGGCGGCACCGCCACCCTAATCGGTGACCCGCCAAACATCATGATTGGCAGTGCCGTAAAGGAACTGACCTTTGTCGCCTTTATCGACAATCTGGCCCCCATCGCCATTTTGAATCTGATCCTGGTCATCCTGATTATGGAAGTCATCTATAAAAAGGGCCTTCATACCACTCCGGAACTGCAGGCAGAACTCATGGCCATGAACGAGAACAAATCCTTAAAAGACCACAAACTGCTGAAAAAATCCCTGTTTGTGCTGACGCTTGTCATTCTCGGCTTTTTCACTCATGCGATCACCCATATTGAATCTTCCATGATTGCCTTGGCCGGCGGCTTCCTGCTGTTGCTCTTGGCAGGCGGCAGCCATCACTTGGTGGAAAGCTCCATGAAAGCCGTGGAATGGGCTACGATTTTCTTCTTCATCGGTCTCTTTATCGCCGTTGGCGGTCTTATCGAAACCGGCATCATCGGCAGCCTGGCCGGCAAAGCCGTAGAACTCACTGGCGGCGATGTGACGGCTACCTCCCTCTTGGTACTCTGGCTCAGCGCCCTTGTATCGGCGGTACTGGATAACATTCCGTTTGTCGCCACCATGATTCCTCTGATTCAGAACATGGGCGCCATGGGCATCGACAACCTCGAACCCATCTGGTGGAGCCTCGCCTTAGGCGCCTGCCTTGGCGGCAACGGCACCCTCGTCGGCGCCTCCGCCAACCTGATTGTAGCCGGCATGGCCGCCGAACGCGGGGTAAAAATCACCTTCATCAACTACCTCAAAATCGGCTTCCCCCTGATGATTCTGACCATCATCACCTCCACCGTCTACGTCTATGTGCGTTACCTGCTCCCATAAAAGCAGTATAGCCCCCAATATAAAAATATAAATAAAAACAAAGGCGGGCGGTTGACTCAAAATCAACCGCCCGCTTGGCGTTTTCTATTTATGCAGCCTTGCTGTAATCAATAACGGAAACATCCTGTAAAAACGATTTTGCTTTTTGAACAATCATTTCCAGTTTTGCCGATACACCATCCGAAAAAATAATCTCTCCACATACCGGGCACTCGTAGCAGGGGACGTTACGGATAACAATCACACAATTTTTCACATCAACGGTAAATGTTGTCGTTGTCTCAATTCGGTTATCCTCAAAACATGCTTTACACATCCCTATCTCCCCTTTCTCGTTTTGCCATCCTTTTCAAAATGCTCATCATCAGGACGATAAGCAGAGATTATTATCATTTTCTTGGTATTATACCCCACAACTACATGGAGCATCTTATGAGCGTTGATTTCTATACCAAGAACCAAACAGGCTGGAAAAGATTTTTCCGATGTATTCCCGTCAATCAGAGGATACTCCTCTATAATCTCACCCTTTTGGATACATTCAATTATATCGGCTCTTGTTATACCTCGTTCCAACATTCTTTTTTGACAATGCGCCTTATACTCCACGGTTATGCCCTGTTGTAACGCTTTCCTTAATTCTTCAATCTGCATAACGTACCCCAAAATAAACCTACATCCATATTTTCATTTTACAGCACGTACAAATAATATTCAATAAACAGCAAATAAAAAGTATTATACTGTGGCCCGAGCCTTTTACCTCGAACGATATTGCTTATTTTGCTTCTTCCGCCGCTTCCCGCATAACGATGGCATTCTCCACCGCCGTCAGATTCGGGTCAAACGCGCGAATAGCCGCAGCCTGCTGCTGTTTGTTCTCGCAGAGCACCAGTTCAATGCGCTCACCCAGCAGCCGCTTAACCTGCCGGAATGCCTGCCAGAAATCACGATTCCAAGCAACCAGCACATAAGCATCAGCCAAATCGCTATGCGCAGCATTAATCAGTTCAGCAACGGAAGGACTTTCCATGGCACTGCCCGTAACCAGAATCTGCACGCCCTGGTCCTGCATTTCCTTAGCCTGCACCTTGTTTTCTGCTACGGCCAGAAGTGCGACCTTCATAATCGCATCATGTGCCGACAACGTATGCGGCTCACTCATATTCGTTACATGGATTCCCTTCAGTGGCCCCCAGCCGATAGCCTGCTCGATAACCTTGCCGGGATGGTCGGTATGCAAATGTACATCTACGCCCGTAGCTGCCCGCTCCACGAGTGCAAAGGTGGAAAACTCCCGCAAATGCGCTTCCAGCTCCTTCATATCCACCTGCACATTTTTCACGGAAAAACGCACGCAGTAGGGACGGACAACATCATTGCGCGGGTCAGGCAGACCTGCCTGCTGCGCCTCCAGTCCTAAGGACAAGCTGACGGCAGGCGATACAAAGTTGCCATCCAGCCCCTTCAGACAGCCCTGCAGGAACGCAAACATAATCCGTGCACCGGCATCTTCCTCACCGATTTTTGCAAAGGCTTTTTCCCCGGCAGCAATAGCCGTTTCCAAAATCTCCGAAATCGGCTTGTTGGCGCGCACCGCATGATAAGCCCCTTTGGCCACTTCTTTGGCCATCGTAATAATCGGACGCTCCGGCTTTTCCGGAATCACCCGCTGGGCATAGAGAATACCATACTGGAAGGCCTTGCCAAACTCCGAAGAAGTCGCATTATGCTTGCCCAAAAGGCCCTTACCCAGACCGCGGAACATCTGTGCCAATACCACACCTGCGCTACCGCGGGCGCCAAAGATAGCACCTGCAGCCACACGACGGGAAAGACCACCAATGCTGTCTTCCTTGGTATCTTTAAGGGCCATAACCGCTGCCCCTATCGTCCGCAGGACATGGGTTCCCGGCATCGTCCCGGCACCGGACATCCGGTTTATCTCCTCATATTCCAACAAAAATTCGCTGTAAGCACCGGCAACCATGCGCTTAAAATCACTGCCTGTAATAACTTCACGATTTCCTGTCATAGTATCACACTCATTTCTGTAACGCCTAATTATAAGATTTTCCTCGTAAAAACAGGATTATAATGTATATTTCGCGAAATAATACAAATAACCTTTTATTTTATGCAAAGTGAGGAGTTTTTTTATGCCAACAATCAAGAAAAACACCACTGATATAGCACCAGCGGAAAAAGCCGCTGCTCCCAAAAAGCCAGCCGCCCGCACCACGCGGAAAACCAAACCGGCTGAAGAACCTATGGAAGAACTGCGCCCCGAAGTGGTGGAGGCCATCAATGTCATTAAAACACCACCGCCCAAAGCTGTCAAGGAGCATGAGCGGATTTTTGCGCTGGATATCGGTACTCGCAGCGTTATCGGCATCGTTGCCGAGGAAGGCGATGATGAAAATCTGCACGTTATCGCCACCGACCGCTTAGAGCACAAGACCCGTGCTATGCTGGACGGCCAGATTCACGATGTGCCGCAGGTAGCCGCCATCGTGGAAAAGGTCAAAAATTCCCTGATTGAAAAGACCGGGCCAATAAAGACCGCCGCTGTAGCTGCTGCTGGCCGCGCCCTCTACACCATGACCGCTGAAGCGGAAATGGAAGTAAACGGCCTCATCACCGCCGAACAGCAGCGCAATCTGGACTTTGCCGGCGTACAGGCCGCGCAGGCAGCTTTGGCCGAAAGCCATACGGTGGACGACCCCAGCCGCTATTACTGCGTGGGCTACAGCACCATACGCTATGTGCTGGATGATATCCAGTTAAAAATGCTGATTGGCCAGCGGGGCAAAAAGGCCAAAGCCGTCGTCATTGCCACCTTCCTGCCCCGTCAGGTCATTGACTCCATGCAGAGCGCCCTCCATGCAACCAATTTGGAAATGCGCGCCCTGACCCTGGAGCCGATTGCCGCCATCAACGTGCTGATTCCGCCCACCATGCGCCACCTCAATTTGGTGCTGGTCGATATCGGCGCCGGCACCTCCGACGTGGCCATCACCAAGAACGGCTCCGTCATCGCCTACGGCATGGTGCCGCTGGCTGGCGACGAAGTAACCGAGGCCATCAGTCAGCGCTTCCTGCTCGACTTTAACATTGCTGAACGCATCAAACGCGAAGCTGCTGCCGGACAGGATGTAAAATTCACCGATATTCTGGGCACGGAATACAATCTGTCGGCCGCCGAAATTCTCGACCCGGTTATGCCCAATATTGAAAACCTGGCCAATGCCATTGCCAAGCAGATTTTCGAGCTCAATGGCGATACGCCGCAGGCCGTTATGCTGGTTGGCGGCGGATCCCAGACACCCGGCCTTGCCCATTTCGTGGCAGACGCGCTGGGCATGCCGGAGGCGCGCGTCGCCGTACGTAAGCCAGATATGGTGGATGGCATTGTCGATATTCCTGCAGAACTGCACTATCCCGATGCCGTAACGCCGCTGGGTATCCTCAAAATTGCCTCGCTGAACACCCTGCACTTTCTCTCCGTCTATGTCAACGACGAAGAATACAGCCTCTTTAACTTCCGGGAGCTCACCGTTGCCGACGCCCTCTTGAACGCAGGCATCAATATGCGCAAATACAATGGACATCCCGGCCTGGGCCTTATGGTCAATATCGGTACCGAGAAAAAATTCTTCCCTGGCACTTTGGGCACCTTTGCCAAAATCATGCTGGGTGACGAAGAAGCCAGCCTCGATACCGTGATTCGTGACGGTTCCAGAATTACCGTTATCCCCGGCGAAAACGGCACCACGCCGACAGTACGGCTGGGCGATTTGGTAACAGCCGGCCAGGAATACACCATCTACATCAACGGCCGGGAAAAACACATCCGCCAGCGTGTCACGATTAACGGCAAAGAAGCCGAGGCCGACCAGCTTTTGGCAGACGGCGATATCATCGAAAGCCGCGAGTTCAAGAGCCTGGGCGAAGCCCTGCTGGCCGCCGGCTAC
>CADBYQ010000002.1 GCA_902798865.1 Pseudoselenomonas ruminantium
GCGGTGGAAACAACGCCGGTTGTGCGTATGAATCTGAAGTCCACGGTATCGGCAACGGGCACCATCAAGCCGGTGAACAGTGTCGAGGTCAGCTCTAAAGTCACGGCACGAATTAAAGATGTGCTGGTCAAGGAAAACGATACCGTAACGGCGGGACAGACCGTAGCCACACTCGATGCCACGGATTACACAGAAAAACGCAATCAGGCTCAGTACAAGGTGGCCAATACCAAGGCCAAATACGAACGCGCCCAATATCTGTACAGCATTGGTGCGGATACCCAGGAACAGTTGGAAGATGCCAAGATGAACTACGATACGGCGGTGTCTTCACTGGCCGAATCCCAGTCCAACATGAATGAAATGACCATTGTGGCACCCATGTCCGGCGTAGTGGTGGGCGAGCCGCAGACTCCTGGCACCATGGCCGTGCAGGGCACCAGCAATCCTACGGTCATCATGCGCATTGCGGATATGTCCAGCAAGCAGATTCTGGCGAAGATAGATGAAACGGATATCGGCAGCGTGAAGGTCGGTCAGTCCGCGACCTTTACAGTGGACAGTTTCAACGGCAAGACCTTTACGGCGCGGGTGTCCAAGATTTCCCAGACCGATACCAGCAACAGCTGGAATATCAATACATCGAGCAGTTCCTCTTCGAGCAGTTCGTCTTCGGCCAGCGTTATTTACTACTATGTGACATTAGATGTGGATGACCCGGACAATATGCTGCTGCCGGCTATGACGGCACGCGTGGAAATCAATACCGCTGAAAAAAATGATGCGCTGGTCGTGCCACTTTCCACCCTGAAAACCGATGCCAAGGGCTCCTACGTTATCGTGAAGAACGAGGATGGCACGCAGGAAAACCGCTATGTGTCCACAGGCATTTACAGCGATGAATATGTAGAGATTTTGGACGGCCTGTCCGAAGGTGAGCAAGTGGTCAGCACCTATGTGGCAAAATCTGCGGACAGCGCAAAAAAAAACAGCAGCAATCGCGGGGGGCCACCTCCAATGTAAGAAGGGCGGTAAAAATGCGATGACAACGAAAGAAACACGCACGGCCACCATCCAGCTCAAGGACATCAAAAAGCTCTACAAAATCGGCGGCGAAACCGTGGCGGCCTTAGACGGCATTACCACGAATATCTATCAGGGCGAATTTGCCGCCCTGATGGGGCCGTCCGGCTCCGGCAAGTCCACGCTGATGAATATTTTGGGCTGTCTTGACCGGCCGACAATGGGTTCCTACAAGCTGGACGGGCAGGAAGTAGCCGGCCTTAGTGATGATAAACTGGCCGTGACCCGCAATAAGAAAATCGGCTTTGTCTTTCAGAACTTCAATCTGCTCTCCCGCATTTCGGCACTCGAAAATGTGGCTCTGCCCTTGGTTTACTCCGGCGTAGGGCGCAAGGAACGGTTGGAAAAGGCCATGCACTTTTTAGAGGCGGTGGGCCTTGCCGACCGGGCGGGCCATCAGCCCAATGAGCTATCGGGCGGTCAGCGGCAGAGGGTCGCGATTGCGCGGGCGCTCGTCAATGACCCGCATATCATCATGGCCGATGAGCCGACGGGTAACCTCGATACCAAATCCACCAAGGAAATCATGGAGATTTTCCAGAAGATGCATGGCATGGGCCGTACGATTATCCTCGTCACCCATGAACCGGAAATCGCCGCCTGTGCGAGCCGCCAGCTCCTGGTGCGCGATGGCAAAATCACCCGTGATGAAGGAAAGGGCGTGGTCATGGATGTTATTTAGTGAAAGTTTCCAAATGGCGCTGACATCCCTATACGCCAATAAGATGCGCAGTCTCTTAACCATGCTGGGTATTATCATCGGCGTGGGGGCGGTTATTGCCCTCGTATCGGTCGGCATGGGCGTGCGCAGCAATGTCACAAGCTCCATTGCCAGTTTAGGTTCCAATATGCTGATTGTTTCGCCCGGTTCTTCCAACCGCGGCGGCGTGCGCGGGGCGGCAGGCTCCATGCAGACCTTGAAATACGACGATGCCAAGGCCATCAAGGACAAAATCAAGAACATTGACTATGTGTCCCCGTCCGTGTCCTCGTCCTATCAGATTGTTTATGGGAACAACAACTGGAAAACCAGCGTGCAGGGCGTGACGCCAGAATTTATGTCCATTCGTTCGCTGACCATTGGCTATGGTTCGTTTGTCTCAACGGATGATATGAATAAACGCAACCGCGTTGCCGTAATCGGCACCACCGTTGCGTCCAATCTCTTTGCCAAGGATAATCCTGTGGGCAAGAATATTCGTATCAACAATCAGCCCTATAAAGTAATCGGACTGTTGGAATCCAAGGGGCAGTCCTCCGTGGGGCAGGACCAGGATGATGTGATATACATTCCGCTGACCACCGCACAGGAACGCATGCTGGGCATTACCTATGTGCAGTCCATCAATGTGCAGGTTTCCAGTCAGGAGAAGATGGAACAGGTGCAGGCCGAAATCGAAAATCTTCTGCGTTCCCGCCATCATATTGTTGCGGGCAAGGATGATGATTTCCATGTGCGTAACCTCACCAGCCTGATGGAAACGGTGAATCAGTCCACCTCCATGCTGACCCTGCTCTTGGGGGCGATTGCCGGTATTTCCCTGATTGTCGGCGGCATCGGCATCATGAACATCATGATGGTGTCCGTCACCGAGCGCACACGGGAAATCGGTATTCGCAAGGCCTTGGGCGCCACCTTTATGAACATCATGACCCAGTTCCTGATTGAGTCGATGGTTATTGGTATCATCGGTGGCATCATCGGCATTGTGTTTGGTTGTGCGGCGTCGAAAGTCATTGCCCAGCTGGGCGATTTTACGACGGTAATCACCATCACACCGATAATCGTATCGTTTATCTTCTCTGTGGGCATTGGCCTCTTCTTTGGCATCTATCCGGCCAGAAAAGCCGCCAAACTTGACCCCATCGAGGCATTGCGCTACGAATAATCACTTCAAAAACAGTTGCAGGAGTGCTGCAATGGTAAAATAAGGACCGTAGGCAAACTTATCGGTCCTTTTTTTGTGCATGAATACCATTAAAATAAAGGCCGCAATCCCGCCGGCGATAAAGCCAAAAGCCACGACGTCGATAAGTGCAGTTGTCCCCAGCCACAGGCCGAGAGCGGCGATTAATTTGATATCGCCGCCGCCAATGCCGCCGCGGGTCAGTATCGCCAGCACGAGAAAGATTACGCCGCCCCCCAGCGCGGCCGTCAGATGATTGAGCAGGGGAAAGCCGCTGAACAGGCAGAAGGCCAGGCCGCAAAGGGCGAAGGGGAGCTGCATTACATCGAAAATGACCTGCTGTTCAAAATCCGTTATGGTAAAGAGCACAAGGAAGTAAATATAAATCAGGCTGAATATCACGCTGGGCGTGAGGGGATTCTCGGAAAGCAGATAAAAAGCAAAGAGCATACCCAAAAGCGGCGGTAGGAATTGCCGCCTTTTTTTGGCCTGATTCGAAATTTTATGAGGGAATGTCAGAACATCCCTTTTTTCCAGATATAACTTTTCCAGCCAACAGTTGCCGCCTAAGGCTCCGGCAACAGCACAAATAATAGCCATACTCATTTTCAGAACGAACATCATGTAATTCACCTCAGGTACAGTTTAGCGGTTATGAGCTAAAAATGCAATAATAGGGAATTAAGTCCTAACGTAGTTTAGGAGTATGTGTGTCGGGTGTGTATTGTTTAATGTTAATTTACAAAAAAGCCGTAAATTAGGTTGACTAAGGGGGGCAAAAAGTGATATGCTGTTAGCGATTTCTTGGAAAAGGATTAAGATATCCTTCTATAATATGGAAACAGAGACTAAAAGTCCTGGAACAGTGAGCTATTTCAAGGATGGGGATACATGAAAAAGTGGTTACTGGAGTTAAAACTTACTTATAAGCAATGGGTAGCTTTGGCGGCTTTGGCCAGTTGCCTGTTGGGCTTGTTGGTGTATATGTCGCTTTCCGGAACGGAAAGCGCAGTTAATGAGGGGCCCAAGACGCAAATGGTGAAAGTCGTGGTGGCTAAGCAGGATATTCCTGAGCGGACGGTCATTAAAGACAATATGCTGAAAGTGGTGGATATGCCGGCGGATGTTGTACCGCCTGAGGCAATACAGGATGTCAGCGAAGTGGCGGGGAGTCCTGCCAGTATCGCAATCCGGCAAGGGGATATCCTGACAACGAAAAAGATTTATACGGATGTTCGCATGGCGGGCTTTACGGGAATGATTCCGCCGAACTGCCGTGCTGTATCCGTGGCCATCACCGATATTACCGGTGTATCCGGTTTTGCCAAGCCAGGCGATTATGTGGACGTGATGGTGGTTTCTGGCTCAAAAGATTCGGGGTTGCGAGGAGAAGTTATCCTGCAAAATGTACAGCTGCTGGCCATCAATAAAAAGGGCGGCCCGGCAGCAGAGAATGCGGAAAAGGATTCCGCTGACAGCAAGAAAAATGCGGAAGAAACCGTAATCAAGGGCGAAAGCGATCAGATGGCTACCGCTACATTGGCTTTGCCATTGGATGAGGCTTTGAAAGTGGCTACAGCCTCGCAGAAGGGCACGATATATCTTGTTCTCCGTCCGGTCTCTCCCACAGATATTTTTACCGTCAATACGGATTATGTGATTCCCGCTGAACGCAATGCGGATACGGCTCCGAAAGCCAACAATCCGGCACCAGTTCCAGCAACTGCACCTGCCCCAGCAAGGGCACAGGCTCCGGCTGCCAGTCCACAGCCAGCTCCACAGCAGGCTGAACAGGGAAGTCACATGAAGATAATTCGCGGTACGAAGAATAACTAGGGAGGATTAACTTGAATACAGGTACGAAAATTGCGCTAGGCATGGCAGCAATTACCGCAATTACGGCACCGGCTCCCGCTTATGCCTATGCTCAGCCGATGTGGCTCGGGATTAATCAATCTTATTATCTGAGCACCAATAGTGCTATAACCAAGGTCGCTGTGGGGAACCCGCAAATTGCTGATGTACAGGAATTGAGCGATTTTGCAATTAATATCGTGGCGGTCAAACAGGGAACGACAACGATAAATGTCTGGACAGCCGATGGCATGCGGCAGGATTTCACGGTCAGCGTCAACAACGAGGACACGGGAATGGCAGCGGCTATTGAACAAGCCATCCGACTGCCAGGCGTCAGAGTGCAGATGGTGGGCGGCAGAGTGCTTTTGCGCGGAACGGTCCGCAACCAGTATGAAAAAGATTTAGCCTTTAAGGTTGCCTGCCTTTATGTAGGGGAAGACCCTACCGAAACCAAAAGCAATACGGTGAAGTTAGGCAATAGCGGCAGCAGCGCAGTTAAGACAACAGTGACGACAGAGGAGCAGAAAGACAGCAGTGCGCGGGTTATTAACCTTTTGGATATGGAGAATCCTGACCAAATAAATATGGAAGCATTGGTCATAGAGATTAACTCTGACGATGCAAAAAAACTCGGCATTACCTATTCTTCGCCTACTACAGATGGCAGTACTGGTATAACCATGAATGAGCCGGGAACCTTCTATGCCGGCGAAACTTACGGTGCCCAGCGTGATAAGGGGAGTCATTGGTATAGCCGCAACTGGCTTTTTACCCATTTTTCGCAGATAAATGCGCAGCTGCGTTTATTGATTGAGCAGGGAAAGGCCCGCGTGGTTTCCCGTCCCAATATCACAACCATGAGCGGAAAGTCGGCAGGGATTCTGGTCGGCGGGCAGATTCCCTATCCTGTGGCCTCGTCTTCAAGTAATAACATCACCGTAGAATATAAGCCCTATGGCATTTCGTTGAACCTGCTCAATCCGACTGTGGACAGACAGGGAAATGTGCAGGCAAAGATCAATGCCGAGGTCAGCCGTTTGGACTGGTCAAACAGCGTTACAACCAACGGGTATAAAATGCCGGGACTGTCAACGCGTTCTGCGCAGACGGAGGTAACAATCCCTTCGGGGATGACCATGGCAATCGGTGGCCTGCTCAATTCTGAGGACAGCAAGAGTATTCAGAAACTGCCTTTGTTAGGTGATATTCCGATTTTGGGTGAGTTATTCAAATATCATAATGACAGCCGTCAGAAATCGGAAATTATGATTTTGCTTACGCCGCGGGTGGTTAATGAACGCACAGAGGTTAAGATGTCCACAAAGATGGCGGAAACCTTCAACGACAGCCGCCGGGAAGTGCGGGATATGCAAAGCGTTGATGTGAACGGCCCTATTCCTGAGAAACCGCAGAAAAAAGCAGCCGTTCAGGAAGAAGTCAGCACCTTGGATAACATCATGCCGGTAAGCGGCAGCGAGAGTAAATAAGGAGACATCATGGGTGTATTTACACAGGAAATAAATGGTGTTGTCATCACCTTTTTCAGCACAGCTTCGGCAGTGGGCAAGACCCTTATCAGCACGAACATGGCTTCGGAGCTGGCACGTCAGGGGAAAAAAGTCTGTTTGGTGGACTTTGACCTGCAGTTTGGGGATGTGAGCAATTATTTACAGCTTTTGCCACAGCGTACGGCTTATGATTTACAGCAGGCCATGAGCCGGCAGCAGGGCGTTGCTGTACGCGCCGAGGAATTCCTCACACCTTATGAATACCATAATGTAGTATTTTATGTATTGGCTGCTCCGGCAAAACTCGAAGAAGCCTATAATATTGACGCGGATAAGGCCATGGATATGGTGCGTCAGCTGCAAAAGGTCTTTGATTATGTACTGGTGGATACGACTTCCACCTTCAGCAAGTTGAATCTGGCTTTGTTGGACTTATCCACCATTGTCAGCTTCCTGGGGATTGTGGACTTTATTCCCACCATCAAGAATATGAAAATCGGTTCGGAAACCCTGAAGAAGATGAACTACGACAAGAACAAAATTCGGCTGATTCTGAACCGCAGCAACGCCAAGACCCGCATAAGTATTGAGGATGTGGAAAATCTCTTGGGTGAACCCTTTTATCACATCCTGCCCAATGATTTTCACGCAGCCAGTCAGTCGATTAAGGACGGCGTACCATTGGTACTTCGTTCTGGCGGCAGTGAACTGGGCGAGGCTTTGCGGGATTTGGTGGCTCGTTATACCAATCGTGTCTATGATGACGCTGGGGATGAACGTGGGTCAGAATCCTGGCTGGCGCGGATTTTTGGCTGAAAGGAGATAAACCGTGGATTACCGTGTACTATTAATGGAGTCTGACCGGTTGATGCTCGAACGGCTCAGTCAAGTAATCAATGATACGCCGAACTTTTCCCTGGCGGCTCGCTTCCAAAACGTCAGTGACGCACTGGGGCAAGGGGCGGTCTTTAACCCAAATCTCATCCTGCTCGATATTGAGCAGCCCGATGGCATGGGCTTGATTGACCAGTTTAAGCGGGCCTATCCTGGGGCGGCGATTCTCTGCATGGGAGAAAAGTGGCAGGCAGAAAATGCCAGCCAAAGCGTGAAGGCTGGGGCAAAGGGCTATATCATAAAGCCCTTCACCGGCATGGAATTGCAGGAAACTGTAGAGACATTTTCCCGTCTGGGCGGCGATGCCGGTGCAGAAAACTTGGTATTCTTCAGCCCCAAGGGCAAGAGTGGCAAAACGACGTTAATTGCGAATTTGGCAATGTCCCTGGCCCGCAAGACGCGGGAGCCGGTGGGCATCATTGATGCGGATTTGCAGTTCGGCGATATGGCGGTGTTCTTCAATCTGGCTCCACAGACTACGATTGTGGAGGCTGTGCGGGATGTCCGCTTCCTGTCACCGGCATCGCTGCGCTCGTATTTTATGCCGGTAGCACCGAATGTCAGTGTACTTTGTGGCACACCGACCCCCAATATGATGGATAAAATCGCCATTGACAGGTTGGAAAATCTCATTGCCATGAGCCGCAGCCTGTTCCGCTATATCCTTATTGATGTACCGTCAGGGTTTAATCCGACTTCGATTGCAGCGGCGGAAGGCTCGAGCACCACCTTTATGGTGACGATGATAAACGGCGCTTACGAAATCGACCATACCAAACGGGCTTTGGATGTTTTCCGGGAATGGAAAGATGTGGAAGAACGGCTCAAGGTTATCTTCACCCGTGTCGAGCCATGTGATTCCCGTTCCAAAATGGAATTAGCGCAGAAGCTCGGATATCCTGTTACGGAGATTATTCCCAATGAATATACCATTGTTTCCGATGCGGCGGACAAGGGGAAGATGGCAACGGATATCCGTCCAGACAGCCCCTTGTCGCGTCAGGTTGACCGGCTTGCTGACCAAATTATCGGCAGACGCCATCGTATAAGGTGGGCGGCAGTATGAGCATTGTATTAGCTTTAGCGGTAACCTTGCTGACATTCGCGTTGCTCTTTATGGTTATCCGCATAAAGACACGTCAGCATAACGATTTGGTCAACCGCATGGAATATTTTTCCGGGGCGGCCGTGCAGCTTCGCCAACAGCGGCTGCGGGGCGCCAAACCTACGGAAGTTGTCAAAGACCGTCTGCGCAACTGGCTGCGGCGGGCAGGGGGCTGGCTGCGGCAGATTCAGCATAGCAACCGTATGGACTTAAAGATGCAGCAGGCCGACTGGCCGCTGCTCGGTTCAGAATATGAGGTTATGCTGGGGCTGTTCGGGGGCTTGTGCGCCCTCATTATGCTCGCCGCTACCTTGGAACCGCTGTTTGCATTGCTGGCTTTTATCGGTGGCGTGCTGGCAGGACTGGCGTTTTTGAATATTTACATCAAGCGCCGCCAAAAGGCATTTACCACCCAGCTGGGGGATATGCTCATCATGGTCGCCAATGCCCTGCGGGCAGGGTTCAGCTTTATGCAGGCCTTTGAGCTGATTGCCAAAGAAATGGACGCGCCCATTGGCCGGGAAGTGCAGAAGGTCGTCAACGAAGTCAATATCGGCGTTGATGTGGAAACGGCACTGGACAATATGCAAAAACGCGTCAACAGCCCCGATTTTGAACTGGTGGTCACCGCCGTGGTCATTCAGCGGCAGGTGGGTGGCAACCTTGCCCAGATTCTCGATACCATCAGCGATACGATTAATAACCGCGTCCGTATGCGGCGTGAGATTATGACGCTGACGGCACAGGGCCGGGCTTCTGGCGTGGTGCTGGCGTTGATGCCGGTAGGTGTAGGTTTTATTATGTCTTTGGTCAATCCCGCATATCTGCGTCCTTTATTTGAGGAGCCTGTGGGACAGGCCTGTGTTGCTGGTGCGATTGTGATGGAAATCATTGGCTTTTTGGTCATAAGACGCATCGTCAACATAAAATTTTAATGGTTGATAATCCTTTGGGGATTTTCATAAATATATTTATTTTATTTAGGGAGGATTTTTATCATGGTAGAAATCATTAATTATCTGAAGGCACGTTATCTAAGCGAAAAGGCACAGGGCATTGTGGAGTACGCTCTGGTTCTGGCATTCGTAGCTGTTGTTGCAACTGCTTTGGGGTCGAATGGTGGTCTGACGAATAAGGTTAAAGATGCGTTTAATGCTATACAGAATGCATTTGCATCCTAAGAACTAAGGAATAGAAAAACGGGGGTAAAGCTATGCAAAACAAACAAAAGGGACAATCCATTATTGAATTTGCATTGGTCTTGCCCCTGTTTTTATTATTGGTTTTCGGTTTGTTTTATATCGGCATGTTTTTTGCCGATTATCTGACATTGAGCAGTATTGCCCGCAGCAGTGCGCGGGAGGCGGCGATTATATCGTCCGAAGATTATTACCAGGATAACTACAAAAAAGTTCGCGATAAATATAAAGATGAAAAACTGCCGATGGATATTTTTGATTGGCAGGCAACATCAACAGAACATTTTAATATTAACTACGATAAAGACAGCCATAATGTAAAAGTTACCATGAAGGCTGATTTAAATACAAGGGGTTCACAATTGGGAAATATCGTCAGTCGGTTGGCCGGGGGCATGAAACTGGCCAAGATTGATATAACCTATAGTATGTACAGTGAATACAAGCCAGAATAAGCGGGAGGAAGTCAGATGTCATTATTGACGCGTTTGGGGCGTAAGGATGGCCAAAATCAGCAGGTGAAGATATTTGCTCTGCAGGATGATGCTCAGGATTTAGCTGAGGAGCTTTCCTATCAGTCCATCAAGCACCATATTCATCAGCATATTCTGAATGAAATGACTCCGGCTGAGCAGGCGGCAGTGTCCGCTTTGAATCAGGACCCGCGCAAGGTTGAGGCCGTTATCAATAAATACTGCCAGCGGGCTTTTGATACGGCGCCTTTTGCCATTCCCCGCGGGGAGAAAAGCCGTCTGATTGCCGATATCTGTGACGAAATGCTCGGCTTAGGCCCGCTTGAACCACTTCTGCGGGATGACAGCATTACCGAAATCATGGTGAATGGCCCTAAAAAGGTGTTTGTAGAGCGTTTGGGCAAACTGGAACGGACAAATATCAAGTTCCATGACAATGAGCACATCATGAATATTGCCGAGCGTATTCTTACGCCGTTAGGACGGCGGATTGACGAATCCTCGCCGTTGGTGGATGCTCGTCTGGAAGATGGTTCCCGTGTCAATATCATCATTCCGCCATTGTCGCTGACTGGCCCTGCCATCACTATCCGCAAGTTCTCTCACAAGCCGTTGACCGTGGATAATCTCATTAACTATGGCACGTTGGATGAAAAGATTGCGGAGTTTTTGCGTGCCTGTGTTCGGGCGAGAATCAATATTCTGGTGTCCGGCGGTACAGGTTCCGGTAAGACCACGACGCTGAATGTGATATCTTCCTTTATTCCAGAGACAGAGCGAATTGTCACCATTGAAGATGCGGCAGAATTGCGTCTGCAGCAGGATAATGTCATCACGCTGGAAGCGCGTCCGGCCAATATCGAGGGACAGGGACAGATTACCATTCGCGATTTGGTGCGCAATGCCCTGCGTATGCGTCCGGATCGAATTATCGTTGGAGAGGTGCGTTCCGGCGAGGCGCTCGATATGCTGCAGGCCATGAATACCGGCCATGATGGTTCGTTGACAACGGCACATGCCAACTCACCGCGCGATGCTTTGTCCCGTTTGGAAACGATGGTGCTGATGTCGGGCCTGGAACTGCCGGTGCGTGCAATCCGCGAGCAGATTTCTTCCGCGATTGACCTCGTTATCCAGCAGTCCCGTATGCGGGATGGCAGCCGTAAGATTACGCATATCACAGAAGTCCAGCATTTGGAGGAAAATACCATCACCATGCAGGACATTTTCTATTATCAGCAATCTGGTTATGATGAAAATGGAAAACCGTTGGGACGTTTTGTGTCCACAGGGCTAAAACCCAATTTTATGGAGAAATTCGCGGTAAATGGTGTGGATATTGCAGAGGATTTTTTTGCCGCAGAAACGGCGGATAGGAGGGAATATCGCTGATGTTATTGGCAGCGTTTGCACTAGCTTTATCCTTGACGACTTTTCTGCTTATGTTTGCCTTTATCCGCAAGGTGATTTTGCCGGAAAACAGTGTGCGACAGAGAATTTTCGCTTTGGATGCGGACAACCAACTCTTGGCAGAAAAGCAGACAGGCCGCCGCAAACTAAAGGATATTCCCTTTATGGAGCGTGTCGTAAAGCCTGCAGGTGAATACTTAGCCGAGTCAATTCAGCGCTTTACGCCCAAACAGGTGCTGGCACTGGTGGAAAAACGCCTGATTATGGCAGGCAGGATTGATGAATGTACGGCGCCGCAATTCATCGCGGTTTGCTTTCTCGGGGCACTAACCATGTGGCTGTTGATGTTCTACTTGGTAAGTGACAGTCATTATTTGCTGATTCAAAAGGCTGTTTACATCTTGTTAGGCGGCATTTTAGGCGGTTTGATGCCGGTGGTGTGCTTGAATACTATGGCTCAAAAACGGCAGGAGCAGATTGCCTGTCAGCTGCCGGAAGTTTTAGACCTCCTGTGTGTCAGCGTGCAGGCAGGGCTGTCCTTTGATGCAGCGCTGAGCAAGATTACCGCCAGAATGAAGGGCGAGCTTATCCGTGAATGCAAGCATATGCAGGAAGATATCCGTATGGGCATGGTACGCCGTACGGCGATGAAAAATATGGCCGACCGCTGTGATGTGCAGGACGTATCCTTATTCATGACGTCTGTTATTCAGGCAGAACGGTTAGGAACCAGCATGGGCAAGACCTTGAAGAATCAGGCCGACAATATCCGGGAACGGCGCCGCCAGTACATCAAGGCGGAGGCCATGCGTGCGCCGGTAAAAATCGTCTTTCCCTTGGTAATTTTTATCTTCCCGGCACTCTTTGTCGTAACTTTAGTACCGACGCTGCTATTCTTGATAAAAAACATGTTGTAATCAGGAGTGACATCTATGTACCAATATATGCAGTTATTAACGAAAAAATGGCGCCAACAGGGCGCCATTATAGCATTTACGGCCTTGCTCTTGCCGATGCTTATTGTAGGTACTGGTTTGGCGGTGGATTTAGGCCATGTTTATGTGCATTACAGCCGTTTGCAAAATGCTGCTGATGCGGCGGCTCTTGCCGGTGCACATGAATATGCGGTCCAAGGGGAGAAGGTAAACAATCATCCCAAGGCAGATAAGATGGCAGAGCAGTATGTGCAAGGGGAATATCATAACCTTGACCGTTCGGAATCTATAGTAGAAAAGAAATATCAGGCAAAAACAAAAGACAATATAACCTATTATCGTGTGAAACTGACCAAGGAAGTTCCACTGTATTTTCTTGGTGGTATTTATAAAAAAATCGAAGGTAAGGAAACATTTACTGTACCCGTGGATAGTGTGGCGGTTGTACCTGCGCAGGCTGGTGGCGGTTTCTTTAACAATATGTTTATCTTTAAGGAAAAATTTGATGCCGTTAACTCCTTGGAAAATCCGGACAAATTATCCAATAACAGCTATAGTACCGATTCGAAGAATATGATTACGACTACGTTTGATGGCCGAATCGTATACACTAAAGGAGACGGCGTAAATAATCCTGGCTATAAATATGAATCGCTTTCCTACAGTACACAAACGCCTAATTTAGACCGTTTTTTCACTTCTGCGGCTAAGGAAAAAAATGCAAATAATAATATCAATACCTTAATGGAAGGTACAGATGAAGATAAGGCAAAATTTGATGGAAAGGGGACATTGAAAAGCGGCTATTGGAGCAAGGCGGAATATTATAATTATAATTTCCAAACATTTTATGATTACATGGAAAAAAAGACAGCCCAAACAGAAAATAAGGCTACTGACCAAACAGTAAAAACATCCAGTAATTTATTTGACAGCGATATTATTCGTGTACCCAAAACAAACAGTATTCCCAATTTAACTATTGAGGTAGATAAAAACTTAGGTAATAATGATAATCCTGTATATATCTATGTGGAAGCAGGTATGGGAGTAATCAATATTAATCTCAATACGGATACAGGACGTCCATTGATTATTTGTATTGCAGGCAGCGATACGCAGCGTCCACAGGTTCATTTTAATTTGAATGGCCATACATTTAAAGGTGTAGTGTACGCTCCGTACTGTGACAAAGGTGAAGGTGTCCTGGTTAATGCCGAGAATAGTACCTTTATGGGAACTATCGTAGGCACTTCGATTAGTCTGCGGGGAAACCGGAGCCATTATGTATATAAAGACTATATCGGTGGTGGTGGTAGTTCTGGCAGTGGTGGAACTGCTGGAACGGAAGGGATTACGCTTATTACCCCGCCGGAAGGAATAAATTGGGATTAAAAAGAATTTGTTTACGATGGGGGCGGATAAGGTGTATTTCCCGGAATTGTGCCGTTATGCTGTGGTCGGAGCAGTTTCTTTTTTGCTAGATTTTGTGATATTAATGTTAGCCCATAATGCATTAATGGCCTGTTTTGCAGGTAGCCTATATCTAGCAACCGCTTTAGGCTTTTTAGGTGGCATTATGTTGAATACCTATCTATCGGTAAAATATGTGTTCATTGATAAAGAAGGAGGGAAGTATAAGCAGAGTTTAGTTATACATGACTATATTAAAATTATTATGATAGGGATAACCGGGTTAGGATTAACCGAGTTGGGGATGTTTATCGGTGTAGATTTTATCGGTATCTATTATTTATGGTCGAAAATCGTAGTAACAGCAATTGTATTTTTGTGGAATTACTGGGCGAGAAAAGTATTTGTATTTTAAGTAGGAGTATTTTGAACTAGATGAAGAAAGCAATAATTATTGGAGCAGGCCCGGCAGGATTGACGGCAGCGTATTATTTGTTAAAGGAAACGGATATACATCCCATTATAAGCGAAAAAGAGGATTTTGTAGGTGGTATAGCACGTACTGTAGAATACAAAGGCAATCGAATGGATATTGGCGGCCATCGCTTTTTCTCGAAGAATCAGGAGATTGTTGATTTATGGGAGAAACTTCTGCCTGTACAGGGGAAAAAGGCCATGGATGATAAACTACTAAAACGGAATTGTCAGTTGCAGGATAATGGTCCTGACCCTGAGACAGCGGATGAGGTTATGCTTAACCGGCATCGTATATCACGGATTTTGTATTTGAGACGTTTTTTTGACTATCCGATTTCATTGGGGTTAAATACGATTGCTAATCTTGGCCTTATGCGTTTAATGCTGGTCATAGTAAGCTATATAAAGGCTGTGTTTGTCAAACTTCCCGAAACCAATCTGGAAAATTTTATGATTAACCGCTTTGGGAAAAAATTATATAAGATGTTTTTTAAAGACTATACCCATAAGGTTTGGGGCCGCTATCCGGCTGAGATTGATGCTTCCTGGGGAAGTCAGCGGATAAAAGGGGTGTCCGTATATAAGATGCTCACGCATTTTGGGGCGCAAGTACTGCATATCCGTTCAAATAAAGTAGAAACATCCTTGATTGATCATTTTTATTATCCTAAGTACGGCCCAGGACAGTTATGGCAAAAAATGAAGGCTGAAATCGAAAAGCAAGGCGGGGAAATTTATCTGAACTGTGCAGTACAAGAACTGATTCAGGACAAAGGCCGAATAGTCGGGGTGAAAACACAGAAGGATAGGGAGATAGAAGTTTGGCATGCGGATTATATAATATCCAGTATGCCCATTAAGGATTTAGTTCGTGATATACAGGATGATAATCTTCCTGCTGAGGTAAAGGATGTAGCAGATGGTTTGTTATACCGCGACTTTATTACAGTTGGGGTTTTGGTGGATAAATTAAAGCTAAAAAATACGACAAAAATCAAAACTTTGGGTAATATCGTTCCGGATTGCTGGATTTATATTCAGGAGCCGGATGTAAAAATTGGACGTCTGCAGATATTTAATAATTGGTCGCCTTATTTGGTGCAGGACCCGGCGCATAAAGTCTGGCTGGGGTTGGAATACTTTTGCCAGGAAAATGATGATAAATGGACAATGCCGGATGAGGAATTTATCCAATTTGCAATTGGGGAGTTGGAACGTATAGACGTTATCTCCGCTGAGGATGTGGAGGATAGCGTCTGTATTCATGTGCCGAAGGCTTATCCGGCCTATTTTGGGCGGTATAAAGACTTCGCTGTTGTTAGAAAATATCTAGATTCTATAGAAAATCTATACTGTATAGGGCGTAATGGACAGCATCGGTATAATAATATGGACCATTCGATGATGACCGCTATCGAGGCGGTTAAAACGATAAAATACAAGAAATATAATAGAGAAAATATATGGAATGTAAATACGGAAAAAGAGTATCATGAAAATTAAAAAAAGAGATAATTCGTTGTTGCGTTATGCGTGCTTATTTATTGGCTTGTTGTTTATTGGTCGCGAGATAGATAATGATGGTTGGTTCTTACTCAATCATGGTCGCTATGTATTAGAATATGGAATCCCCTATGTTGAGCCGTTTACCATACATGAAAATTTTTCTTTTGTGATGCAGCAATGGCTTAGCAGTCTTATATTTTGGGAGATATATAAATATTTTGGCATTGATGGATTGATTATATTTTTATATCCAATGGGCGCTTTGACGATTTATGCTATTTATCGTCTAACTTTAATGTCGGCAAAAGGAAATAAAGATGTAGCACTGGTTATATCGAGCTTCATAGGGATAATCATATGTTTATTCTTTATAAGAACCCGACCGCAAATATTTTCAACTTTGATATTTGTGGTGGAAATAATTTGCTTAGAATCATTGCACCGGACAAATAACAAGAAGTATTTATTGCTATTTCCTTTTTTATCGCTGGCGTTAATTAATATGCACGCCGCAATGTGGCCAATGATGATTGTTTTTTTAATCCCGTTTTTCTTTGAACATTTAGTCCGGTATGATACAAGAAATTTTTTTGCTAAAGAAAAAACGATTAAGTTGTCGTATCTTTGTATAATAACGGTGCTTATTATGCTAGCAGGTTTTGTCAATCCTTATGGTTGGGATGCGATGACATATGTTTTTCGCTCGTATGGCTATGATATGATTTCTAATTTAGTAAATGAAATGCAACCTATAACTATTAGATCCGTCTTAGGGAAATTTTGTGAAATGCTGTTTTTTATGGTGATTTTTATCTATGCTCGTCATAAGGTGGCTGTACGGTACATTTTACTTACTTTGGGAACTATGGTAATGGCTATGTCATCACTTAGAAGTCTGTATTTGTTTTTAGCGGTTGGTCTCTATCCATTGGCTTATGTATATCGTGAATGGCAAGGATTAAGCAACACTCATGCCCCTACTGCGAAGGCAATACGCCTGCGTAAAGTCTTGATATTGATGACGAATGGTGTTTTTCTCTGGGAAATTGTCAATCAGCAAAAAATAATCCTTACAGGTATCGAATCATTAGGGTGGGTAGCTGCGCTAATAATGTTGACAGTATTTTGCTTAATAAGTTTTGAATGGAAATATGGAAAACTGCGTGATGTCAAAGATAAGTTTTTACGCTGTGGTTACATAAGTGTTGTGATACTTGTATGTTTCTCGCTTATGATGGTAATAGGAAATAAGTTTGCCGGTATAAATCATTTGCCTAATTCCGCAAAAGCAGTAGAATATATATTGGCGCATGAATCTGTCGATAATGTACGTCTATGGACGAATTATAATGAAGGAGCCTATGCAGAATTTATGGGGATTCGTTGCTTTATTGATCCTCGCGCTGAGGTCTTTTTAAGTAGTAATAACAAGCAGCGTGATGTATTTTATGAATACGCATCGTTAGAAAAAGGCTCGACGGATTACCGGACGTTCTTATCTTGGTATGATTTTAATTATATTTTGGTAAGTGATAATGATATTATGTATACATATTTGCCAAGTGATGACAAATATGTATTGCTGTTAAATTATAAAACGGAAGATGGAATGGACTTTTGCTTATATCATATAAAAGACAAGTGAAAATATAATTTATTGAAATGGACATAATTATAAAAAGATAATAGGGGAATTTGATTATAGTGGAAATAGATATTAGAATTAATATGAATGATTTTTGAGTTGGATACATGTGGGGGGATTAATTGTATTCATTTTGATACCTGAGGACGGTGCATACTAGTTATGAAGTTGAGAAAGATAAAATTATTAGAGATATATCAACGAAGATTTACTAACAATATAAATATATTTGTTATGCTTATCTTGGCGAGTCTTCCGGGAATCATGCTTGAATTAAAATATGGGTATGATGTTTTTTATGATGTAAGAATTAGAGCTATAGCGTCATTTCTTTCTGTGTTGTCAGTTCCAGCATATGCATTAGTTTGGACTATATTTTTATCGTATTTTAACAAGTATATAAAATGTTTTTTTGTATGTCTAACAGTGATAGTGTTGATGTTAGATGTTTATTGTTATACCCAATATCATATTCTGTTTAACGAAGTATTGTTGCAGGAAGTATGTGGTACGAACTATAAAGAAGCATGGGAATATGTTGCTGCTAATATTAATGTTGAAAAAATACTTATATTTACTTGTATTACTGCTGTATGTATTATCACTTATCGAATAAGTGATAGCGTATATTTGTTTATTACCAAAAACATAGTGCTTCGTCGCGGCTTTGTGGCTGTGATGACTTTTTTGATGATAATATTTAATTTCCTATTTACTTTGATAGGAATGGGAAATGGTGAGTTATTACCACCTAACAAAATTATTAATATGGTTTCTGTATCTAATAGGTTTAAACATCAATATGAAACTGCAAGTAGGACTTTGTCTGGCCAAAATGTGAGTTTGAATCAAAATGACTCAACAATACCCTATGTGATTTTTATTCTTGGGGAATCCACTTCGAGAACACATATGGGCTTGTATGGATATAAAAAAGATACGAATCCTTTGTTGACAGCGAGATTGCAAAAAGATAATTACTATATATTTGATGATACAATAGCATCATCCACGCATACGCTAGGCTCGCTAAAAAGATTGTTTACATTTTATAATAATGATTCTGTAAATGAATGGTATGAAAATACAAATTTGTTTGCGATACTTAAAAAGGCGGGTTATAAAACGTATTGGTTGTCCAACCAAGAACCTATAGGATTATATGCAGGTGTGCAGTATCTTCTTGCTCAGCAATGTGATTTTAATAAATTTTTGGTAAGGGATACAAAACATTATTTTAGTGAACATTATGATGGGGACTTGTTGACGTATTTAGATGATATACTTGCTGGTGATAAGCAAGAAAAAACATTCATGGTGTTGCATTTAGCGGGGGCTCATCAGTTGTATCGAGAGAGGTATCCTGCTGATTTTGCAAAATTTCATGGAAGTAATAATGTAGAAAAAATAATTGCAGAGTATGACAATGCTATTTTATATAATGATTATATCATAAACGAAATATTAAAGCGTTTTGAAGATAAAAATGCTATTGTTTTTTACGTGCCAGATCATGGGGAAGATGTGTATGAAAATGGTAGTAGGTTTATGGGACATGGACCGAATGGTACTATGCATCAGCAGGAAATACCTATGCTCGTGTGGGGATCAGATAGTTTTAAATATAAGTATAATGATAAATGGTTAGCAATAGGTAAAAGTGTTCATAAACCGTTTATGACTGATAATTTAATACACGCTATATTGGGTATTATGGATATAAAAACTAATGAGTATAAAAGTAGAGAGGATTTGTTTAGTAAAGATTTTGATGAGGGGAGAAGAAGAGTATATAATAATAGGGAATATAGAAAAGAATTGGTTGAATATGATCTTCAAAACTTTTAAGATGGCTTTGTAAGATGTTACCTATAGAGGTGGACTTTAGCTTGCATAATTGGTTGTTCCTGGCGAACTTTAATGATTTGCTCTAGTGGCATGTAATTTATCCCCAACCTGCAAATTACGAGCCTCTCCCGCGCTGACTTCAACCACGCCCCAGGCTTTCCAGCACCACGCCAGTCCAATCCACGGCTTTACGTTGCGGGCGACTTTTAGCACCTTGTAGTCCTTGTCAATGAAAATCGCATCAATGGCAAAGCGCATAAAGCACATATGGATGCTGTTGCAGGGGGCGATGAGCAGACCGTGGCCTGAGGGCAGGCGTTTGCGCAGCATCAGCCCGCGAAAACGGGCAAAGAACGTATCGGCTGTTTTGATTTTTATATCCATAAATATCACCTTTCGAAAAAGTTGTCGTGTTCATTTCATTATACATGACAGCTTTTTTTGTTAAAAGGAAAAATTATCATTTACGGCGAATACAAAATAAGATAAGATATTATCCGGGAGTGTAAAGTATGTTAAAAGAATGGAAGTTAAGTGCCGCTGCACCGGAAGCGGCGGATTTTGCCAGAGAATTGGGCGTGACCAAGAGTCTGGCCAATATATTATGGAATCGCGGAATATGCACCAAGGAGGCAGCAGAAGTATTCCTGCAGCCGGAAAAGCAGCCTTTTTATGACCCTTTTATGATGAAGGATATGGATAAGGCTGTAGCGCGGATAACAGTAGCCATAGATAATGAAGAAAAAATCATGGTCTATGGCGACTACGATGTGGACGGCATGACGGCCACGACTCTGCTTGTGCATAATCTCCGGGCTTTGGGGGCGAAGGTGGATTTCTATATCCCCCATCGCGAAAAGGAAGGGTATGGCTTTAACCTGCCTGCGCTGCAGAGCATTGCCGAAAATGGCGTAAAGCTGTTGGTGTCTGTGGACTGCGGTATTGCTTCGGTAGATGATGTGGCAGCTATGGCTGGGAAATTGGATATCGTTGTAACCGACCATCATTTGCCGGGCGAAAAATTGCCCCCTGCTTTGGCGGTGCTCAATCCCCATCGGGAGGACTGCCCTTATCCGGATAAAAACCTAGCTGGAGTAGGCGTGGCCTTTAAGCTCTGTCAGGCCTTATGGCAGGAAATACATGGTCAAAGCTATGCGCAGGATTTGGAAATCGTGGCATTGGGAACCGTGGCTGATATTGTACCGCTTATTGGTGAGAACCGCAAGATTGTGGCGGCAGGCCTCAAAAAGATGCGGCATTCTTCTTTTGCGGGAATGCGGGCCTTGGTTGAGGTTTCCGATATTCGCGACGAGGAGTTAAATACCGGACATGTGGGCTTTCGGCTGGCACCCCGTCTGAATGCGGCTGGGCGTATCGGTTCAGCCCGCAAGGGCGTGGAGTTGCTGCTGACCAAGGAAAGTGCCGAGGCAGAATCTTTGGCTATGGAACTGGATATGCTTAACAGTCAGCGGCAGACGATTGAACAGGATATTTTGGCTAAGGCCGAAGCGGAACTTGCCGGTGTAGATGTGAATAATCTGCCCGCTATCGTGGTGGCCGGGGAAAAATGGAATCCCGGTGTCATCGGCATTGTGGCTTCGCGGCTCGTGGACAAGTATTATAAGCCGACGATTGTCTTCAGCAGGCAGGAAGATGGCATTTGCAAAGGTTCCTGCCGCAGTATCGAAGGCCTGCATATGTATGAAGCCTTAACGGCCTGCAAGGAGCATATTCTGCAGTTCGGCGGGCATTCGCAGGCGGCCGGTCTGTCGGTGAAGGCTGAGGAATTGGAGAACTTTAAACGTGCCTTTGCTGAAGTGGCGGCAAGCACGCTGACTCCTGCCGATTATGTGCCCAAGGTCAAAGTGGAAATGGAACTTTCCCCGGAGGAAGTCACCTTTGAACTGGTGGACGAACTGGCCAAATTGGAGCCGTTTGGCATGGCTAACCCCAAGCCCCTCTTTGGTGTGCGGGGAATTCGGGGCAGGGCACCGCAGGCCATTGGCAAGGAAGGGCAGCATCTGCGCTTTCAGGTAGGTGCGGAAAATGCGCCGCTTACGGCGCTCTTGTGGAACCGCAGTGATTATGTGGGCATCATCAACAGCGAAGTGATTGATATGGTCTATAGTCCTGCGGTCAATGAGTGGCAGGGCAACTGCAGCCTGCAGTGTATGGTGGACAGCATTGCACCGGCTGATGGGGAACGGATTTTCCCCGAGCGGGAGCAGCTGGTGGATATCTATAAATTCCTTTATCAGATTCAGCAGAATGAGGATTATATTCCCTATACCGCCGAGCAGCTTACGGTGGAATTTTGCAAGCGGGGCAGTCATATGTCCCTCTATACCATGGGGCTGGGGCTGCGGATTTTCCAGGAATTAAATCTTTTGCGTATGGACTTGCAGGAAAACTGCTATTATCTGCCCAAGACCAACGGGCGTATGGATTTAGAGGCTTCGCCCACCTATCGGAACGGGCGGCACCGCTAAAGATACAGGGAAGGAGATGGCATTATGAACGATAAAGATAGAGCACCAGTTACGATAGAATCCATACTTGCGGCGGTGCGCGCCTACGAGCCGAAAGCCGACATTGCCCTTATTCGTAAGGCTTATGATTTGGCTGCTGATGCACATAAAGGGCAGGTGCGGGTGTCCGGGGAAGAATACATCATTCATCCTCTGCATGTGGCAGAAATTCTCACGGAACTGCATATTGATGATGTGACCATCAGCGCGGCGCTCCTGCATGATGTGGTAGAGGATACCATCTACACCAAGGAGCAGATTGCGGAGATGTTCGGCGAAGAAGTCGCCATGATTGTTGATGGCGTGACCAAGCTCGGACGTATTAAATATAAATCAAAAGAAGAAGTCCAGTTGGAAAATTACCGCAAGATGTTTTTGGCGATGGCCAAGGATATCCGCGTCATCATGGTGAAGCTGGCTGACCGCCTGCATAATATGCGCACGCTCAAATATATGCGCGAGGACAAGCAGAAGCGCATTGCCAAGGAAACCATCGAAATCTATGCGCCGCTGGCGAATCGTCTGGGTATTTCCAACATCAAGTGGGAACTTGAAGACCTTTGCCTGCGCTATCTGGAGCCGGAAAAATACTATGATTTGGTAGAGAACGTCAAGCAGAAGCGCAAGGAGCGTCAGGCGTTTATTGATACCGCCATTGAGCAGATTGAACAGAAAATCGGTGAGGCGGGCATCAAGGCGGAAATCAAGGGCCGTGCCAAGCATTTTTACAGCATTTACAAGAAGATGCTGCGGGATAAAAAGGATATCAGTGAAATCTACGACTTGTCGGCTATCCGCGTACTGGTGGAAACCGTGCGGGACTGCTATGGCATATTGGGCGTCATCCATGCGATGTGGAAGCCGATTCCGGGCCGGTTCAAGGATTATATCGCCATGCCGAAATCCAACGGCTATCAGTCGCTGCATACTACGGTTATGACCCGCGGCTATCCGCTGGAAATTCAGATTCGCACCTTCCATATGCATGAGGTGTCGGAGTTCGGTGTCGCGGCTCACTGGAAGTACAAGGAAAATGGCAAAGGTTCGACGGCGGGCGGCGCCATGGACCAGAAGATGAACTGGCTGCGGCAGATGGTGAGCCTGCAGCAGGAACTCAGCGACCCCAAGGAATATTTTGAAGCCCTCAAGGTGGATATTTTCTCCGATGAAGTGTTTGTGTTCACGCCGAAAGGCGATGTGGTGGACTTGCCCAAAGGCTCCATCCCCATCGACTTTGCCTACCGCATCCATACGGAAGTGGGCCATCACTGCGTAGGCGCCAAGGTCAACGGCAAGCTGGTGCCGCTGGAGCACAAGCTCAAAAACGGCGATATCGTGTCCATTGTTACGAACAAGGCCAATAACGGCCCATCCCGCGACTGGCTCAATATCGTGGCGTCCTCGGAAACCCGCAGCAAAATCCGCTCCTGGTTCAAGAAGGAACGGCGCGAAGAAAATATCGAGCGGGGCATGGAGCTCATCCGCTAGGAGGCAAAGCGCTTGGGCTATGCGCCCAAGGAACTCTTAAAGGATGGGCGCCTGCTTGAAGTGGCCAAGAAACTCAATATTCTGAGCGAGGACGATTTGTTGGCAGCAGTAGGATATGGCGGTTTGGCGGTTCATGGCATCCTGACCCGACTGGTGGAATTCCACAAGGAAGAAATCAAGGAAAAGACGCCGTTGGATGTGTCCCAGATGTTGTCGGCGTTGAAACGTCCGGCAAATGGCGGTCGCAAGAGCAAATCCAGCCACGGCGTATTGGTTGAGGGCGAAAGCGGACTTATGGTGCGCCTGGCACGCTGCTGTAACCCCATCCCCGGTGACCCCATTACGGGGTATGTGACCCGCGGACGCGGCGTGTCGGTTCATCGGACCGACTGCCCCAATGTGTTGGCGGATACCGATATCACCCGCATGATTGAAGTCAGCTGGGATGTCGGCCTTGACAAGCAGTACAAGGTGGAACTGGAAATCGTCTGCAACGATAGAAGCGGCATCTTGGCTAATGTTCTGGCTGTTCCTACGGAAATGAAAATCAACATTCACAGCATCAATGCCAACCCCAATCGCAATACCAAGACCTCGACCATCCTGTTGGGACTGGATGTAAACAGCTCCACGCAGGTGAAGCAGATTATCACGCGTTTGCGCCGGGTGAAAGATGTTTACAGCGTTGTGCGAAAAATGGGCAGCAATGCCAATATGTAGTTTGTCATATAGGTGATTATCTGCTATAATGGGTTTATTTGATTAATCTAGTTAAGATGTGTGTTATAAGACGGAGAAAACGTACTATTCGGATATAGAAAGGATTGGTTTTATGGCACAGACATTTACAATGGACGATTTGCGGCAGCGCCTGCAGGCACGGCAGCACAAGATGACTCCCCAGCGCCAGACGGTGCTGCAGGTTTTTCTCGACCATCCTGGCGAGCATCTTTCCGCTGAAGATGTGCATGGCATCCTGCGGCAGGGCAAGTCGGAAATTGGTCTGGCTACCGTTTACCGCAGCTTGGAACTGCTGTCGGAATTGGAACTTTTGCAGAAGATGGAATTTGGTGATGGCTGCAGCCGTTATGAGGTCAATACGACTGACCCGTCCGAGCATCATCATCATCATTTGATTTGTACCACCTGCGGCGCGGTGACGGAGTTTGAAGATGATTTGCTCGATGATTTGGAAGCAGATATTCAGCAGAAGATGGGCTTCCATGTGCTCAATCATCAGGTGAAATTCTACGGTACATGCAAGGAGTGCCAAAGCAAAAATTGAAGGTAAGAACATTTACCCTGAATTCAAAAAAAGAATTAATCTCCAAAATCACCCGCGAAGTGTTGACGCTGTTCAAAGTGGAAATCGTTGGCCGGGAAGGTGAGGCGGACTTTGCGCAGCTTTCGGTGGTGAATCACCGCCAGGAGGTTCCGACAGGTGCTCATGAGGGCGCGAAGGTCTGCATGGAAACCACGCTGATGCTTTTCGGCGAAGACGGCGAATTAACGTGTTACACGCGGCAGGCGTGCGGCAAGGAAGATGAGCTGGAGCGGGCGGCGGTGAACCGCACGATAAAGCTCAATCTCTACCGTATCTTCTGTGAGGAACTGGGCTATGCGCCTGCCCCCTGGGGGATTCTCCACGGGGTACGGCCCACCAAAATTGTCCATCGCTGGATTGAATATGGCATGGATGAGGAATCCATCGTCAAGCGTTTGATGACCGATTTTGCCTGCAGCGAGGAAAAGGCGCGGATTATCACGCCGATGGCGTTTCGTCAGCTGCCATTCCTTAGAACCTCGGACGAAAAGACCATCAGCATTTATGTGGGTATTCCCTTCTGTCTGACCCGTTGCCTGTATTGTTCCTTCCCGGCTAATGTACTGCCGGGGAAAAAGAAACTGGCCGAGTTTATGGCGGTGCTCAAAAAGGATATCGAGGGTGCTAAAGCGGCGGTGGTGGCGCACGGCCTTAAAGTCCAGAATATCTATGTAGGTGGCGGCACGCCGACTGCCCTGCCGGATGAAGAATTCCGCACGATGCTGGGCTGGGTCTGTGATGTCTTTTATCACGATAACTTAGCCGAATTTACGGTGGAGGCAGGCCGTCCCGACAGCATTACGCCGGAAAAGATTGCGGCTATGCGCGACTATAAGGTCACGCGCGTCAGCGTCAATCCGCAGACCATGCAGGAGAGAACCTTGAAGGTTATCGGCCGTCAGCATACGCCGGAAGCGGTTACGGAAATGTACCATGCCCTGCGAGCGGCGGGCATACCCCATATCAATATGGATTTGATTTTGGGTCTGCCCGGCGAGACAGCAGCCGATGTGGATGATACGCTTGCCCAGGTTACGGCGCTGAATCCGGACGATATCACCCTGCATGCCTTGGCTTTGAAACGCGGTTCCCGTCTCAAACTTATTATGGACGAACGCCATGTGGACTTGCCGGGGGCTGAAGTTACCCGCAAAATGGCGGAAACAGCCATGGGCTATATGGAGAAATTCGGTTATGAGCCGTATTATCTTTACCGTCAGGGCTATATGGCCGGTGATTTGGAAAATATTGGCTGCTGCCATAAAGGTGCCGAGGGGATGTACAACATCCAGATTATGGAGGAACATCAGACCATTATCGGTATTGGCGGCGCCGCCACGAGCAAAGTGGTTGACTTTAAGAACAAGCGCATGAAGTCCTCCTTTAACGCCAAGGATTTAGTGACTTATCTGCGCGATATTGATATTTACATCGAAAAACGGCGGGCTTTGCTGGATGAAGCCTGCGCAAATTAATTAGGGGGAGTAAGACGAATGTTAACCAATGCCCCAAGAGGGACAAAGGATATATTGCCCGATACCGTCGGACAATGGACCTATGTGGAAGAAAAAATCCGTGACCTGTGTGCCCGTTATGGCTACAAGGAAATCCGCACGCCGATGTTCGAGCATACGGAGCTGTTCCATCGTGGTATCGGCGAAGGTACGGATGTGGTGGACAAGGAAATGTACACCTTCACTGACCGTGGCGACCGCAGCATTACCCTGCGTCCGGAAAACACGGCTTCGGCGGTTCGTGCCTATCTGCAGAACAAGCTTTATGGCGACAGCAGCCTGACGAAGCTTTTCTACATCGGCTCCATGTTCCGCTATGACCGTCCGCAGGCCGGGCGTATGCGCGAATTCCATCAGTTCGGTGTTGAGGCTCTGGGTGAGTCTAATCCGGCAGTGGATGCGGAAATCATCATGCTGGCTATGGATTTATTAGGCGGCCTGGGACTCAAAGACCTCAAGTTGTCCTTGAATTCTGTCGGCTGTCCGAAATGCCGTCCGGTGTACCGCAAGGTTCTGCAGGATTTTTTCCGCGACAAGCTCGAAGATTTGTGTGATGACTGCAAAGACCGTTTTGAACGCAGCCCGCTGCGTATCCTCGACTGCAAGGCCGATGCCGACAAGCCGTATATGGCTGATGCACCGAAGATTACGGATTGCCTTTGCGAGGAATGTCAGGACCACTTCCACAAGGTACAGCATTTCCTGACGGAAGCTGGCGTGGACTTTGAACTCGATGCCCGTCTCGTGCGCGGTTTGGATTATTACACCAAGACTGCTTTCGAGATTAAATATCCGCCCCTCGGTGCGCAGAGTGCCGTTGCAGGCGGCGGCCGCTATGATGGACTCATTGAAGAAATCGGCGGCAATCCGACTCCGGCTGTGGGCTTTGCCACGGGCTTGGAGCGTGTGCTGCTGGCCTTGGAGAAACAGAATCTCCTGCCGGAGATGGACACGAAGACCGATGCTTTTGTGGTAGCCTTGGGTGAAGAAGCGCAGGGCGCAGCCTTTAAGCTCCTGACGAAACTGCGTCAGGCAGGTCTCAAAGTCGGTATGGACTATGCGGGCCGGAGCATGAAGGCCCAGATGAAGCAGGCGAACAAGGCCAACGCCCGTTTTGCCTTAATCATCGGTGAAGATGAAGTCAAGGAAGCTTGCGTACAGCTCAAGGACATGGAAAAGAGCGAGCAGGAGAAAGTTTCTTTTGATAATATAATTGAAAAGCTATGTGCTGAGGTGAAAGGTTAATGGAAACATTACAAGGCATGAAGCGCGACCATCATTGTGGCGAGCTTCGCAAGGAAAATGTAGGCACGGATGTCGTGCTGTGCGGCTGGGTTGCCCGCCGTCGTGACCATGGTGGACTCATATTTGTGGATATGCGTGACCGTTCCGGTTTTGTGCAGGTTGTCTTTGATGAAGCCAGCATGGAAGGCGGCACGTTCCACAAGGCAGAATCCCTGCGTAACGAATTCTGTATCGCTGTTCGCGGTACGGTACGCGCTCGCAGCGAAGAAACGGTGAACAGCAACATCGAAACCGGTGAAATCGAAGTTGTCTGCACCGAGCTGCGCATTCTGAACAAGGCTAAGACACCGCCGTTCTACATTCAGGATGGTATTGACGTAGATGAAATGCTGCGCCTGAAGTATCGCTATCTCGACCTGCGCCGTCCGGAAATGCAGAAGAACATCATTCTGCGTCACCGCGTGACGAAGATTATGCGCGATTACTTCGACCGCAACGGTTTCCTCGAAATCGAAACCCCGATGCTCTGCAAGAGCACGCCGGAAGGCGCACGTGACTTCCTCGTGCCGAGCCGTGTAAATCCGGGCGAGTTCTACGCTCTGCCGCAGTCCCCGCAGATTTTCAAGCAGATTCTGCAGGTTGCCGGCTTTGAAAAATACTTCCAGATTGTGCGCTGCTTCCGCGATGAAGACCTGCGTGCTGACCGCCAGCCGGAATTCACCCAGCTCGATATCGAAATGTCCTTCAAGAGCCAGGAAGAAATTCTGACCATTATGGAAGAAATGGTTAAGGAACTCTTTGAAAAATCCATTGGCGCTAAGGTGGAAACGCCGTTTGAACGCATGGATTGGGATACGGCTATGGACAAGTACGGTTCCGATAAACCGGACCTGCGCTTTGATATGCCGCTCATGGACATCTCCGAGTACGTTAAAGGCTCTGACTTCAAGGTGTTCAATGCCGTTATCGAAAACGGCGGCATGGTTAAGTGCATCAAGGTGGACGGCTATGCTGACATTCCCCGCCGTCGTCTGGATGAACTCGTTAAGTTCGTACAGATTTACGGTGCCAAGGGTCTGGCTTGGATTCAGTACAGCGAAGAAGGCGTTAAGAGCCCCTTCAAGAAGTTCTACAGCGATGAAACCTTCGCTAAGATTGCGGAAGCTACCGGCGCCAAGACTGGCGACCTGCTGCTCGTTGTGGCTGACAAGCGCCTCGTTGTTGACACGGCTCTCGGCCAGCTCCGTCTTGAAATGGGCAAGGAACGCAACCTCATTGACCCGGATAAACTCCGTTTCCTCTGGGTGGTTGACTTCCCGATGTACGAATGGAGCGACGAAGAAAAACGCTGGAAAGCTATGCATCATCCGTTCACGGCTCCGCGTGACGAAGATATCGAATTCCTCGCTACTGACCCGGGCCGCGTAAAGGCTAACGCTTACGACATGGTTCTGAACGGTGTCGAAATCGGCGGCGGCTCCCTGCGTATCTACAACGCAGATCTGCAGGAAAAGGTATTCGAATCTCTGGGCCTCACGCAGGAAGAAGCACATGCTAAGTTCGGCTTCATGATGGATGCCTTCCAGTATGGTACGCCTCCTCATGGCGGCCTCGCTTTCGGCCTTGACCGTCTGGTTATGATCATGGCTAAGCGCGCTTCCATCCGTGACGTAATCGCCTTCCCGAAGACGCAGAGTGCCCGTGACGTTATGTCCAACGCTCCGTCCGAAGTTGACGACAAACAGCTCCGTGAGCTGTCCATCCGTACGGCAGTAAAGAAAAAAGAAGCTAAGCAGGAAGAGAATGCTTAATTGCTCTATAGAGTTATGTTTTGGGAGATAGCTCCCTGACAGCGAAAAAGTCCGCTGACGTTTTTGTCAGCGGACTTTTTCGTTAAATTGCAGTTTGTCGGCAAGTTCGTGATAAAGGTATCCAGGTCATACGTTGTCAGGGGCGAACGGGGGAGTACTTTTTCTGATTCCGCTAAACGACCCTCCTTGACAGAAATCACTGTTTAGCTATATGCGCCGGGCAGGCCGGCGGCGCGTCTTTCAACGTGCTTT
>CADBYQ010000003.1 GCA_902798865.1 Pseudoselenomonas ruminantium
CGGTTCGAGAGGAATCGGCGGCTGTTGAGGTGGAAGCTCCTGCCGAGGAAAAGATGGTTCGTGTTTCCGCTGAGGAACAGCTGGCGCGGGCCGAGAACTTCCTGCGGGAAGTTTTTGCCGCCATGAACCTCGAAGTGAACTGGCAGCAGAGCGACAGCGAAGAAGGCGTTGTCTTTAACCTTGAAGGCGAGAATCTGGGGATTCTTATCGGTAAACATGGTCAGACGCTGGATTCTCTGCAGTATTTGACCAATCTTGCCGCTAACCGCGGTGTGGCCGAAGAACGCGTCCGCGTGATTATCGACATTGAAGGCTATCGCGCCCGCCGTGAGGAAACCTTGATGCGTCTGGCTGGTCATCTAGCCGAAAAGGCTTGCCGTATCGGCGAGGAAGTTCATCTTGAACCCATGAACCGCCATGAGCGTAAAATCATTCACATGGCCTTGCAGGACAACCGCCGTGTGTCAACTTACAGCGCTGGGGAGGAACCGCGCCGCTATGTGGTCATTGTTCCCCGCCGCCGTCGTTCCCGCCGCCGCGATTTTGAAGCGCAGGAACGTTACAACGAAGATTAATAAGCATTTTGCTAAGAGAGCTGTGAAAGGGCTGTCTCATTATTGAGGCTGCCCTTTTACTATTATTGAGTAGGTGAGATTATGCAAGGAGATACGATTAGTGCTATTGCCACCGCCCAGGGCGAAGGCGGTATCGGCATTATCCGTCTGAGCGGAGAACAGGCAATAGCTGTAGCGGAAAAGATGTTCCGGCCTGCCAGCGGCAAGGCGCTTAGCGACTATGCCAGCCATCGGGCTGTCTATGGCCGTATTGTGGACGAAGCTGGTCAGGTTATCGACGAAGCTATGGTGCTGATTATGAAGGCACCCCATTCCTATACGAAGGAAGACGTTGTGGAACTGCAATGTCATGGCGGTGTTATGCCCCTGCGCAAGACGCTGTCCTTGACCTACGCGCATGGCGCAAGACCAGCTGAGGGCGGCGAGTTTACCAAGCGCGCGTTCTTAAATGGCCGTCTGGACTTATCCCAGGCACAGGCGGTTATGGATATCATCACGGCCAAGACCGACCGTTCGCTGAAAATGGCAACAGGCCATTTGACGGGCGCGTTTTCGGCAAAGATAAAATCCTTCCGGCAGGAGATTCTCGGCCAGATTGCTCACTTGGAAGCCGCTATTGATTTTCCCGAAGATGAAGTCGATGATGTGGTAACGGAAAGTGTAGCGGAAAAAGTGGTTGAGGTGCGCAACAATATTGCCAAACTCATCAAAACTGCCGGTACAGGCCGTATTCTGCGGGATGGGCTCATGACCGCTATCGTGGGCAAGCCTAACGTCGGCAAGTCCAGCTTACTCAACGCCTTATTACAGGAAGAACGCGCGATTGTCACGGATATTCCCGGTACTACCCGCGATTCCATCGAGGAATATGCCAATGTGGGCGGCGTGCCCCTGCGCATTATCGACACGGCCGGCATTCGGGCTACGGAAGACGTCGTGGAAAAAATCGGTGTCGAAAAGGCACGTCAGATGGTCAGCGAGGCCGCTTTGGTACTGGCTCTCTTTGACGGTTCAAGACCGCTGGACAGCGAGGACGAGGAAATCCTCTCCCTGCTCGCGGGACGGGATGCCATCGTCCTGCTCAATAAGAGCGATTTGCAATCCGTGGTTACGGCAGAGGTATTATCTGCCAAGGCAAATGTTCCGGTTATCGAAATTTCCACCAAGGAAAATCATGGTCTGGATACGCTGGTGCAGGCGATTCAGGATAAGGTTTACGGCGGCGCGGTGGCAGCTGATGAAGGCAGTTTTGTCAGCGATGAACGGCAGGCCAATCTCCTGCGGCAGGCAGATGTTCATTTAGCCGCAGCCCTCACGACCATTGAAGCGGGCATGGGGCTGGATTTTATCTCCATCGACCTGCGTTCTGCCTGGGAAAAATTAGGCGAAATCACCGGCGATACGGTGGGCGAAGATATCATTGATGAGATTTTCTCGAAGTTCTGTATTGGTAAATAAGAAGGTAAGGAAAATGGAAAGTAAAAACGTATTTGTTGCCGGTTCTTATGATGTAATCGTAGTGGGGGCAGGTCATGCTGGCGTAGAGGCGGCGCTGGCGGCCGCCCGCATTGGCTGTAATACCCTGCTGACAACGCTTTCAATGGACAATATTGCCATGATGCCCTGTAATCCGTCCGTAGGTGGCCCGGCTAAAGGCCATCTCGTACGGGAACTCGACGCTTTAGGCGGGGAAATGGGCGTCAATGCCGACAAGACCTGCATTCAGTTCCGCATGCTCAACACGGGCAAAGGCCCGGCTGTCCATGCCCTGCGCGCCCAGGCGGATAAAAAACTCTACCAGTTCACCATGAAGGAAACTTGCGAACAGACGGAAAATCTGGATGTTAAACAGCTCCTTATCGACAAACTGTTGGTCGAAGACGGCAAAGTTACGGGCGTACAGTCCGAAACCGGTGAAATCTACACGGCCAAAGCTGTCGTTATGGCTACGGGTACATATCTCAAGGGTCGTATCATTATCGGCGAGCACACCTACGAGGGTGGCCCGGCAGGTCAAAGGGCGGCGGTGAAATTCTCCGATTCGCTCAAAGAAGTTGGCGTTAAGCTGATGCGCTTTAAGACGGGTACACCCGCCCGCGTAGATGCGCGCACCCTCGATTACAGCAAGATGGAAATTCAGCCCGGTGATGAGGAATGCCGCAACTTCTCCTTTATGAGCGATGAAGTGACCCGTGAGCAGATTCCCTGTTACCTGACCTATACCAACGAAGAAACCCATAAAATCCTGCGGGATAATATGGAACGTGCCCCGATGGCTAACGGCATTATCGAAGGGATTGGCCCACGTTACTGCCCATCCATTGAAACGAAGATTCTGCGCTTCCCGGACAAGGAACGCCATCAGCTGTTCTTAGAGCCGGAAGGTCGTCATACCAACGAGGTCTATGTGCAGGGCATGTCCACTTCGATGCCTATGGATGTACAGCTTGACTTCCTGCGCACCATTCCGGGGCTGGAACACGCCAAGGTCATGCGCGCCGGCTATGCCATTGAATATGACTGCATTGACCCCACCCAGTTAAAACCGACGCTGGAATTTAAGAACATTCACGGCTTTTTCTCGGCCGGACAGGCCAATGGCACCTCCGGTTATGAAGAAGCGGCGGCACAGGGCATTATCGCCGGCATCAATGCCGCCATGCTGATTAAGGGTGAAGAACCATTGGTGTTAAAGCGCAGTGAAGCCTATATCGGCGTGCTCATTGACGATTTGGTGACGAAGGGAACCAATGAGCCGTACCGCATTATGACGAGCCGTGCCGAATACCGCCTGCTGCTGCGGCAGGACAACGCCGACCAGCGGTTGACGCCGCTCGGCCGCCGTGTCGGTCTGGTCAAAGATGACCGCTGGGCAAGATACACCGAAAAGCAGAATGCCATCAATGAAGCCTTAGACTATCTGAGCAAGAACAGCATTAACCCCACCAAGGAAATCACGGAAAAACTCACGGCGGCAGGCATTGAACCGGTGCGCAATGCGACGAGTTTCTATGACCTCCTGCGCCGTCCGGATTTGGACTATGATAAGCTCGCGCAGCTTTTTGACCTGCCGGAACTCAATAAGGAAGTCAAACAGCAGGTGGAAATCACCATCACCTATGAAGGCTATATCAAAAAGCAGCTGGAACAGGTCGAGCGCATGGAAAAACTCGAAGAAAAACTCCTGCCGGAAAACCTCAACTATGATGATGTACCCAGTCTGCGTGATGAGGGCCGGGAGAAGTTAAAGGCCATCCGTCCCCGTTCCGTTGGACAGGCTAGCCGTATCAGCGGCGTATCGCCGGCAGATATTTCCGTGCTGCTTATCTGGCTCGAACAACAGCAGCGCCTTAAGGCAGGGGAGGGTAAAGCCGATGTTTAAGGAAGAACTTGCCAAAGCGGCAGCCGAATACGGCATAAGCTTTAGCGCTACGCAGATGGAGCAGTACAACCGCTACTTTGAATTGCTGGTGGAGTGGAATGAAAAGATTAACCTCACCGCCATCACCGAGCCGAAGGAAGTTGCCATCAAGCATATGATTGACAGCATTACGGCCTATGATGAAAATCTCTTTAAGGACGGTACAACCGTTATTGATGTGGGAACCGGCGCCGGTTTTCCCGGTCTGCCCCTAAAGATTTTCTGCCCGGAAATCAAGCTGACCCTGATGGATTCCCTCAACAAGCGCATTAAGTTCCTGCAGACGGTGGTTGAGGAACTGGGCTTAAAGGATGTCGAATGCGTCCATGCCCGCGCTGAAGAAGGTGCCCGCAATAAAAAATACCGTGAGTCCTTCGATATCGCGGTGTCCAGAGCAGTAGCAAGGCTCCCTATTCTCTGTGAATACTGCCTGCCCTTTGTCAAAAAAGGCGGTCACTTTATTGCCCTCAAAGGCATGCAGTATCATGATGAAGCGGAAGAAGCTGCCAAGGCCATCAAGGTCATGGGCGGAAGTAAGACGGAAATCCGTCCGGTAAAACTGCCGGAGCTTGACGACAAGCGGGCGGTCATCACCATCACTAAGACCATGCCCACGCCGAAAGCCTATCCGCGCAAGGCTGGAACACCAACAAAAAATCCAATCGTATAAAGCAGGAAAAGCCCTTATTCAACGCGAATAAGGGCTTTATGATATGCGTTTTTGCGAAGGTGAAGAATATAACGATTGAGGGAGTGAGCGCACATGTGGAAAAAAATTATTGCTGCCATAGGCTGTGGTGTAATGCTATGGAGTGGCAGTCCGGCAATGGCGGCTGAACCGCAGGACGCCATGAGTGTCTATAAAGAAGCGTATATGGCAAATTTCAATGACGAGCGAGCGGTGAGCACAAATCTTGATTTATTGGGCCCCGATTATCATTGGGAGTTGAATGCCAAAGGCAAGGTTCTGCGTGACAGTACCATGTATTGGCAAGGTTCGATGCGCTGGGATATTAAGGCGAAAAAAATGAATCTTACCAGCCGTGAAGATATTCCGTTTTATTTGGAAAATGTAAATGGCCTGTTGAACCTTTATGCACAGCGGGCAGGTAAGTGGGTAAAACTGTCTGTGCCGGGAATTCCCGTGGAACTGGCCAATGTTTGGCAAAATGGTGCCGCGAATTTTATGGATGACAGCTTGCAGGCGGTGAAAAATGTATCTTTGGCAAATGAAACCGATACGCAGCAGGGCTTGCGGATTGTTATGGATGCCGGCAAAATGATGCAGGCGTCTGAAAAATATTTGGATGATGGAACACTGAAGCTTTCGGAAAAAGAAAAAAAGGAACATCAGGCCATGCTGGATACCCTGACAAAAGCCTTGCAGGGGACGGACTTAACGGTTGACTGGGTAGTGAATAAGGCTGACCATAAGACCATTTCCATCAATACCGATTTAACGCCGCTGCTTCGCGCTTATGCCAAAAATGTCATCAACGACAAAGCTGCCGGGAAAATCAAGCTGAGCAATGACGAACGCGAAATGATGGAATCCCTGCTCTCGTTCAGCGAACTAAAATTCTACATGACCTATAGCGGCGTAAATCAGAATGAAAAATTCACCATTCCCGATGACGTCCGCAAATCCGCAGTGGAAATATTCAATATGAGCAATAGTCAAAAAGGCGTATCCGAAGCGGCAGGGACCGGGAAAAAGTGAGAAAATAGGGAAGACGAAAATCTGGCCATTAGTCGAGGGGGGCTTTTTCGTGTCTATAAAACGAAAAGCCATGGACAATTTGACTAGTTCATGCTATACTTAATCCAAAGAATGAAGTGATGGTGTCGATCAAGGCATCCCCAAAAAAGAGTCAAGCGGGTGGTTACCGAAGGCTCTTTTTTGTTATTAGAAAGCCCTCAACGTTACTGTCGAGGGCTTCTTTGTTGATGCTTAGAACATGGCGGTTAATCATGTATTTGCACCAACGAGAGATACTATTTGCCGCGTTTCTGGTACTTGTCGTAGAGCCAGGCAGCTGTGAGGCTGCTGAAAATGCCGACGACGAACGAAGTGATAATGTTTTCGACCAAAACACTCCCTCCCTCCCTGGCCAAGATTAAACCGTGGTTAGAGGTTCGCGGCAGATACTATTATATATTATGGTAGAGCTTGCCGTAAAGTATTGCATTATTGCATGCTAATCACCTGTATCGATGAGTCCGCTGTTTGGACATGAGAAAGCCGCTCTTTTGGTCGAGAGTGGCTTTTTTTCGTGTGTCTAAAATATAAAAATGGACTTTTGTGAAAATTTAGGATATAATGTAGGGTGCAAATAAAGATGCGAGATTACTGTTGGTTACAAAGGGACTTGTAAGGGAGGCAGTGGAGATGGTGAAGAAGAAGGTATTGACTGCGTTAGTAGTGGGGGCTTGTATTTGGGGAGGACAGATTTCAGGGGATAGTTCTTCGATTATTTCATTGGGGACACAAGCAGAGGCGAAGGCCTCTTTGTCAACGGCAGACAGAGAGATGAAAAAAGAAAAGGATTATGAGCCTTCTGATATTTACAACAAAGCACATCATATCATTTACCCTCATGGAAGAGTAGCTAAAGACCAGCGGACGCGCATTGCTGTGGTTATAAATGGTGATGAGCAAGTAGTAGTAGAAGATAGAGTTAAAAATCGCATATATAGTAAATTACGCCAGAAATTCTCTATAGAAGATTTTGCCTTAATGAAAGGGACGGATATTAAGACATGGCTTTTGCAGACGGAAGAGGACAGATTTTATGATTCACGCCCATCTTCAACCATAAGCACAAATAGACAGCCATATCGATCATCTAATGGATTTAGTGTTGGCTCATTGACAGGTACAATAGCAGGAATAAAGTACGCCCGCAATACAGACCGTAGTGTGGCTGAAGGTGCGTTGGTAGGCGCTGTAGCAGATAATTTAATTAATCAGGCAATGCATGGGGCAAAACAAGAAAATAGTACTACTACGACTATGCAGTCAAAAACGGATGTTGACCATATGCCGGTCGGAATACAGCCGAGAGGTTTTTCAGATTTACGGCGTGAAGATTTTGTGCAGGCCGGACGTAAGTATGGTTATGATTATGTCTTTGTCGTGACGATGAATGTTGGTTTGTTAAAACATGAACGGCATGGATATATTTTATTTGATTCCACAACGAACAAGGGAAATATTTGGGTGCGTGTACGTTTGGTGGATGTGAATAGTGGCGATTATGCCTACAGAAATGATATTGTGACAGCTGGTGTTACGCATGGTACACGCTTTAGCGGTGGCGGTGTAAATGGACGATTGATGGAGAAAGCTGTAGACCAGGCAATGACAGAGGCTATGAATGATATAGCTATTGAGGTTAAATAATTTTTCTTTAGCGGGGAGTAATCCCTGCTTATTTTTTCTCTTATGGATAGGGAAAAGGATATTTAAAATGGATGGAGAATAAATAGAAACAAGATATAATTTGTCTGTGAATAGAGGTGGGAAAATGAATATGTGGCAGAAGTGGGCGGCTGTGGGAATAGCTGCTGTTATATTGTGTATGCCTTTGCCTGCTGCTCAGGCGGCAGAGGAGATTGGGGCAGAGCCAGAGGAAATCACGACCAGTGAGATAAGGACGGATAGCAGCCGGGCTGACGATTGGTTTAGCAAACAGGACAATAGCAGTTTGGAAAAAGGTGCTTTGGCTAAGGCTTTAGAGAAAAAGCGACAGCAGAACGGACAAAATGAGGGTTCACAAGAGAAAAAAAAGGAACGCTATATTTATCTGTTTGAGGAAAATGGTTTTGCATACTACCTGGACTCGCAGAATGCTCGTTGGCGGGATATTCCCTATTCAGAATCCGAGAAGATTTTGGATGTGTGGATTCGTTTGCTGAAGGTTGCGCCGGATGAGGAGTATAGTTATCCGCAGAAGTATTATCTGGAGCATTATTATCTGCGTCCCGATAAGCAGCAGATACAATTTTTGAGTGAGTTGGAAGTTGCAGGACGTCCGGACAATGCGATTAAGGAACGCGCTTATAGCGTACATAATTGGGAAAATATCGTGTCCGGCTCGTTGGAAGATGAAATTTATCATAAAGTGATGGCGGTTATGAAGAAGAAAAATCAGTTCTGGCCGGCACATACCAGTGTGCGGGATGTTTTGGAAGATATTTTCCGTATTTCCTTGTAATCGACTAACGACAAAAATCGCCGGCGGATGAACCGTCGGCGATTTTTGCTGTGTGTATATAGTATGTAAGAACGGGGTAAGCAATTAATGATGGAACAAGCGAATATGTGTCATAGCCATGGTCATATTGTACTTATCGCAAGTAGCGATAACATTATCGTCACGAATGGAACCGCCGGCCTGGGCAATGTAGCTGACACCGCTCTTGCGGGCACGTTCGATATTGTCGCCGAAGGGGAAGAAAGCATCCGAGCCAAGGGCAACGCCGGTCTGTGTAGCCAGCCAGGCTTTCTTTTCCTCGCGGGTAAGCGGTGCCGGCTTTTCGGTGAACAGGTGTTCCCAGTTGCCGTCGGTTAAGAGGTCTTCGCTTTCTTCGCCAACGTATACATCAATGGCATTGTCTCTATCCGGACGGCGTACTTCCTCTTTGAAGGGCAGGTTCATCACCTTGGGGCACTGGCGCAGATACCAGATATCGGCCTTATTGCCGGCAAGGCGGGTACAATGTACGCGGGATTGCTGTCCTGCGCCAATGCCGATGGCCTGACCATCTTTGGCATAGCAGACGGAATTGGACTGGGTGTATTTCAGGGTAATCAAGGAAATCAAGAGGTCACGCTTGGCGCTTTCCGGCAGTTCCTTGTTGACCGTGGGAATTTCCGTCAGACAGTCAGGCGTAATCTTGATGTCATTGCGCTGCTGTTCAAAGGTGATGCCAAAGACCTGTTTCTGTTCCAAAGGCTCCGGCTGGTAGTTCGTATCCATCTGAATGACCAGGTACGTGCCTTTGCGCTTGGATTTCAGGATTTCCAGTGCTTCGGCGGAGTAGGAGGGGGCAATAATGCCGTCGGAAACTTCGCGCTTCAGGAAGCTGGCCGTCTGGGCATCGCATTCATCGGAGAGGGCAACGAAATCCCCATAAGAGGACATACGGTCAGCACCGCGTGCGCGGATATAAGCCGTAGCCACGGGGCTGAGTTCTACGCCTTCGACGAAATAAGCCTTTTGTAAAGCTTCGGAAAGGGGAACGGCAACAGCTGCGCCAGCCGGGCTGACATGCTTAAAGGACGCGGCGGCGGGCAGGCCGGTGGCTTCTTTGAGTTCACGCACAAGCTGCCAGCTGTTAAAGGCATCGAGCAGGTTGATATACCCTGGTTTGCCATTCAGCACCGTGAAGGGCAGACCTTTTTCGCAGAAAACTCTGGCCGGTTTCTGATTGGGGTTACAACCGTATTTCAGTTCCATTTCCGTCATTGTAAATCTCCTCCATATAACGCAAAAAGCCGACACGAATCCGGGCATTCACCCAGACGGTCGGCTTTTCTTCCCTGTGCTCCCTGTGGTTATCCACTTCCGTCAGTCGCACAGCCTCAACTACAACGAATTTAACATGAATAATATGCGCTTGTCAAGGACATTTTTAATTAAGCAAATGTCGAAAAAATTTCTGTTAGATTTCTTCTTTTTATGGTATGATAGGGATTAGTGAGGTTTGTTTTTTCCTGCGGCCAGCAAAAATGACCGCAGATTGCTTATAATTCAAGGGGGAACTTCGATTATGTTAAAAAGCATTGCAGTCATGACCAGCGGCGGCGACAGCCCCGGTATGAATGCGGCAGCCCGTGCAGTTGTGCGTACGGCTCTCTATGAAGGGGTAAAAGTTTGGGGTATCCGTGATGGTTATCATGGCTTGCTCGAAGAAAATATGTTTGAAATGCAGTCCAAAGACGTAGGTGATATCATTCAGCGCGGTGGTACGTTCCTCGGCACGGCCCGCTGCAAACGTTGGAAGACGCCGGAAGGCCGTATGCTCGGCTATCAGCACCTCGTTGACCGTGGGATTCAGGGCCTTTGCGTAATCGGCGGTGACGGCTCCTTGCGCGGTGCTTCCCTGTTGTCGCAGGAAACGGGCATTCCTATCGTAGGTCTGCCGGGCACCATCGACAACGACGTTTGGGGTTCTGACTACACGATTGGCTGCGATACGGCAGCGAACACCATCATTGATGCCATCAATAAGTTACGTGACACGGCTTCGGCCCATCGTCGTGTCATCGTTATGGAAGTAATGGGCCGCAGTTCGGGTTGGCTGGCACTGGTAGCCGGCATCTCCGGTGGTGCAGAGTACATTCTCGTACCGGAAGAACCCTTCGATTTGGACAAGCTCTGCGATGATATGAAAAACGCTTATGCTCAGGGCAAGCGTTATATCCTCGTGGTTGTTGCTGAAGGTGCAGGCAATGCTCAGGAAATCGGCGATTTCATTGCCAAGAAGACGGAACTCGATACCCGTGTAACGGTACTTGGTCACATTCAGCGTGGCGGTTCGCCGACGGTTATCGACCGCGTACGCGCCAGCCAGCTCGGTGAGCAGGCAGCTCTGGCGTTGATTTCCGGTCTGTCCGATGTGGTATTCGGTTTCAGCAAGGGCCGTGTAGTATCCATCGACCTGCATGACTCCGTAAACAACAAGAAGCAGCTCGACCCGGAATATCTGCATCTGGCAAAAGTTTTGTTCTAAAGATAAAAATGACCTTTCTTGCGTTAGAAAGGTCATTTTTTATTGGAGCGATAATTAATTTCAGAAAATAAAAAAGACTTGCAATTTTTTATTTATATGTTGTATGATATGTGTACAAGAATCCTTAACAGATAAACAGGAGTTTATCGATATTCACGTTGTTAACATTACCTAGGAAGGGGATGAACGCGATGCGAAGGTTTTGGCAAGGATTGGCTATAGCTGCTATGGTATGTGGGGCAATGAGCATGATGCCCGGCAATTCTGAAGCTGCTGTAACCCAGCAGGCAGGTGCATTTAATATGACTGGGCCTGCACATGTCTATGATTTGAGCGTGGGAATTGATGGCATTCCTACGCAGGAAACTCTGACTCCAGCTGAACGCAGACGTTTGGAAAGGGCGCGTTTGGAGAGGGAGCGCAGAGAGCGTGAGCGCCGTCGTGCTTTGGAACGGCGCCGTCATCATCGTCCACCTCCACCTCCGCCAAGGAGACATTGGTCAGTGGATACCAATATTGCTGCTAACAGCAATATCCAGTTGCCAAGTGGTGTATCCGTAGTAATGGAATAAGGTTAACAAAATCGCAAAAGGGAGGCGTAAGCCTCCCTTTTGCGATGTGTAAGTATATTGCTCAAACCGTGTATAATGTGGATAAGTTTGTGGATAACCTGTGGTTTGTTGTGGAAAAGTGCCGGTTATTTCTTTACCAGTTCCTTAGCCAGCTCGACTGCTTTTACGCCATCCGGTGCATAGGCATCGGCGCCGGCGCTGTCGGCATATTCCTGGGTAACGGCGGCGCCGCCGACCATGACTTTGGCGGCACAGCCGGCTTCTTTGAGGTCGGCAATAACCTTGTCAATCTGCACCATGGTTGTGGTCATCAGTGCACAGAGGCCGACAATATCGGCATTGTTTTCGATGGCGGCTCTGACGATATCGGTGCTGTCCACATCTTTGCCGAGGTCGATTAGCTTAAATCCGCTATTGGCCAGCAGGGCGCCGGTGATGTTCTTGCCCAAATCGTGCACATCGCCTTTGACGGTGGCGATAACTACAGTTCCCTGTTCTGGGGCCTGATTGACCGGTGTCAGCTCTTTGAGCTTGTTAAAGGCCGCCCGCATGGTTTCGGCAGACAGGAGTACCTGCGGCAGGAACATGCGGCCTGCGCCGAAGTCTACGCCGATATCCGTCATGGCGGCGGTTAACGCCTGCTCCGTGATGGTGTTGCCGTCAATTCCGGCGTTGAGGGCATTTTCGACCAGCATGGGGACTTCGTCTTTTTCGCCGTCAATTACAGCCTGCTTGATGGCTTCCAGCGGTGTCAGCTCCGTCACTTTGGCGGTGGCGGCGGCTTTGGGGGCGGCCAGATTGGCCGCATTTTTGCTGTAGGCAAGGCCGTTGGGGTCGTCGCCCAAGAGCGCGGCAGAAGCCATCAGGGCGTTCTGCATGGATTCGTCATAGGGATTCATGATGGGGGCGTCGAGTCCTGCCGCCAGACACATCGCGAAGAAGGTGCTGTTAATCAGCGGGCGGTTGGGCAGGCCGAAGGAGATATTGGAAAGGCCCATGGTCGTCGGATAGCCGAACCGCTCCCGATACATCTGCAGGGTGATGAGCACTTCATAGCAGGCATTTTTATCGGCGGAAACGGTCATCACCAAGGCGTCGAGCAGGAAATCGCCATCGTCTAAGCCTGCGTCCTTAGCGGCGGCAATGATTTTGTGCATGACTTCGATGCGTTCTTCGGCAGTTTTGGGCACGCCGTCCGGTGTGATGGGCAGACAGAGAATGGCGGCACCATAGCGCTTGGCCAGCGGCAGAAATTTTTCAATGCGTTCCGGCTCGAAACTTACGGAGTTGATGAGCGCGCGGCCGGGATAGGCTTTGAGTCCTGCTTCCAAGGCTTCGGCATCGCTGGTATCAATGGCCAACGGGGCGTCAGTAAGCTGGGCGATTTCGGTGACGGCCTTGGCCATAGCTGCGACCTGGTCGATGCCGCCTACCCCCATATTGACATCGAGCAGATGGGCACCGGCTTTGACCTGATTGACGGCTTCTTTTTTCACGCCGAGCAGGGAGCCTTCGCGGATTTCAGCGGCCAGTTTCTTACGTCCCGTGGGGTTGATGCGTTCACCAATCAGGCGGGTGGGCAGGCTCTTATCAATGCAGATGCTTTTGCTGCGGCTGGTCAGCCAGAGTTTTTTTGCCGGCAGGCGGCGCTCCGGCAGGGGCAAATCCTTTACAGCCTTGGCCAGTTCCCGGATATGTTCGGGGGTCGTGCCACAGCAGCCGCCTAAATAGCTGGCACCGGCTTCCAAAAGTTTTACGCCCCATTTGCCGAAATCCTCCGGCCCCATGGGAAAGACGGTCTGGCCGTCTTTGAGGTAGGGCATACCGGCGTTGGGCAGGACGCTGATGGGGCAGGTGCAGTTTTCTGCCAGCGTCTTTACGATGGGCACGAGTTCTTCCGGGCCAAGGGAACAGTTGACACCGATGATATCTGCCCCCATGGCGTCGAGGAGAATAGCGGCCGATTGTGGGTCAGTACCCGTGACTGTACGCCCATCCTCGCTGTAGGAAAGCTGACAGATTACCGGAATATCGCAGGCATCTTTGGCCGCCAGTAGGGCGGCACGCATTTCCTGAATGTCGATACAGGTTTCGATGATGAGGTAATCGGCACCAGCCTGAGCAAGGGCCTGCGCCTGCGCGAAGAAGTTATCGTAGGCTTCGTCAAAGGCCAAATCGCCCAATGGTTCGATAAAGCGGCCTGTTGGCCCCATGGAACCGGCAACTTTTGCCCGGCCCTGTGCGGCTTCTTTGGCAATTTTTACAGCGGCGGTATTGAGTTCGGCCATACGGTCGGTCAAGCCATAGTGCTCTAATTTCAGCGGACTGGCACCAAAGGTATTGGTTTCGATAATGGTGGCACCAGCTTCGATATATGCCCGATGGATATTTTTTACCACTTCGGGATTTTCGATGTTCATGAGTTCCGGGCAGGCTCCGGGCTGAAGGCCGCCGGCTTGCAGCATGGTACCCATGGCACCGTCAAAGATTTCAATTTTACACATACATTCAGCTCCTGTTCTGGGAGATTTATTTTCTGCGGGAGGGGCAGTTCTTTTGCGTACAGGCAGCACATCCCTTGGGGCTGTGCTTCGCTGTACTATTTTCCTGTTTGCGGTAGAGTCCGATGATGGCGGTGATACTCTTGCGTGGCGTGAGCATCATGGAGGTGGTGAGACTTACGCCGATTTGCTCGGCCTTGGCCAGCCGGATTAATTCCGGCTGCTGCTCCAATGGCCAGTCACCATAGCCGGGGCTGAAGCGCCATTTCAGCAAAAATCCCTGTGCGCCCATCTTCGGGGTGATGGCTTTTTCCATGCCGTCGGCAAGCTGTTCCACGGCGGCTGTCGCGGCTGCATCCATGAGCACGGCATTGCTGTATTCGCCACTGGCAAAACGTCTGGTAATATCTTCCTCGATATCTTCGCCCACGGTAGCCGATAGGGCAATAACTTTTTCGCAGCCAGCCAGATGTTGGCCGATTTTTTTTCCTTGCAACGGACAGGGGGGGTTGGCGTTTATCGTTTGTGTTTCACAATCGTAATCGTAAATCTCCCAGATTCCTTTAGGCTTTGCCAATAAGCGGGTATCTTCGCAGGCTTCCAGGATTTTTCCCTCGTCAAAATCAGTAGCTTTTTGCAGGCCTGCATAGCGGCGGGCTTCGGCTGCATCAATGGAAAGCAGGGGGGCATTATAAACGGGCATTGACTCACCACCTTAAATTTTTTTCCTTGTTTCACGTGAAACAATAGCATTTTTTGGCATTTCATATTATTATATAGGTATGCTGTTTTTGGGCGGGGGTAAAATTTACATCTGTCCAAAATAAAACCTGTAATGTAACAATTATACTTATTTTGAGGAAAATACACAAGCATTACTGTAACTTATAGCACAGTGTAAGAAAGTGGTGAACGATTTTGGCAAAGATTATTGCAGTTGCCAATCAAAAAGGCGGTGTGGGCAAAACCACGACGTCGGTGAATTTAGCGGCCTGTCTGGGGGCAAAGAAGAAAAAGGTTCTGTTGGTGGATTGTGACCCGCAGGGGAATGCCAGCAGCGGTTTTGGGGTAGATAAGGCCACCCTGCAGGGAAAGACCATCTATCAGGTGCTCATTGACAATGTTCCGGTGGCAGATGTGCTGCAAAAGACGGAATTCAAGGTGGATATTCTGCCGGCGAATATTGATTTAGCTGGTGCTGAAGTCGAATTGGTGGCAGCTATCTCCCGTGAAACGCGGTTGAAAAAAGCGCTGGATGCCGTGCGGGATAATTATGATTACATCATCATTGACTGCCCGCCGTCGCTGGGGCTGTTGACGCTTAATTCGCTGACGGCTGCCGATTCGGTATTGGTGCCGATTCAGTGTGAGTTTTATGCACTTGAAGGTGTGGCACAGCTTATGCGCACCATTGAACTCGTGCGCAGCAATCTGAATGCAAATTTGAAGCTGGAAGGCGTGGTTATGACCATGTACGATTCCCGCACGAAACTTGCCGAACAGGTCGTAGCCGAAGTGCGGAACAGCTTTGATACGGTGGTCTACAAGACCATGATTCCGCGCAATGTACGCCTGAGTGAAGCACCTTCCTTTGGCCAGCCCATCATTTATTACGATAAGAAATCCAAGGGCTCGGAAGTGTATATGAAGTTGGCGAAAGAGGTGATTGCTTGTGGCTAAGCAAGGCGGCCTGGGCAAGGGCTTAGGGGCTCTATTGGGGAATCCTAAACCGGTCAGTGAAAGCGCAGCTGTGGAAAAGGCACATAAAATCGCCATTACCGCGATTCAGCCCAATCGCTATCAGCCACGGCTGGAATTTGATGAAAGTGCCTTGGAGGAACTCAAGGATTCCGTTAAGGAATTTGGTGTGCTGCAGCCTTTGTTGGTGCGCAAAGTGGCGGAGAACCGTTACGAGTTGATTGCCGGAGAGCGTCGTTTGCGGGCGGCAAAACTTGCCGGCCTTACGGAAGTGCCTGTAGAAGTCCGGGAATACAACAATGAGGAAATCGCGCAGATTGCCCTGATTGAAAATATTCAGCGGGAAAACTTAAATGCGATGGAAGAAGCCAAGGCTTATGAACGCTTGATGAAAGAGTTCAGCCTCACGCAGGAAACCGTAGCGAAAAAAGTGGGACGCAGCCGTTCGCATATCGCGAATTTCCTGCGTCTCTTAAACCTGGCTGAACAGGTACAGGCTTATGTCGCTAACGGCAGCCTTTCCATGGGGCAGGCCAAGCCGCTTTTGGCCTTGGAAAATCAGGATTTGCAGCTGGAGGCGGCAGATTACATCCAGAGCAAGGAACTTTCCGCCCGCCAGTCGGAACAGCTCGTGAAGAAACTGCTGGAAAATCCGGATATGTTGCATGAACACAGCGGAGAACAGAGCGCCAAGGAAAAGCCGGAGCAGGATGTCTTCATCCGCGATGCAGTAGACAAATTGACCCAGATGTTTGGTACACAGGTGAGGATTCAGACGGGGAAGAAAAAGAGCAAGCTGGAAATCGAGTTCTATTCGCCGGAAGACTTGGAACGCATTATGGGAACGATGCTGGAAAAACAGCAGAACACCAAGCAGGCCAAGATGGATGCTTTGCGTCAATTTTCACAGACAGGTAAATTTACGGTATAAATCATAGGGGAGTTTGGGAATTTAGCATGGATATCAACTATTTTATGAAGTTTATGGGCGATAATATGCCATTTTTGGTGGTGATTATGGCCGTTATTATGTTCATTATGCTCTGCATCATGATTAAGCAGGCATGGACACTCAGTTATATGAAGAAGCGCTATCGCAAGATGATGAGCGGTGTGGATGGCGATAATCTGGAACGTCTGCTCATGGGGCATATTGATGAAGTGCGTCATGTGGTGGAAGAAAATAAGCGTCTGGATGCGGAAAACCGCCGCATTGATGAGCTTTTGCAAATGGCTGTTACCCGCGTGGGCATGGTGCGTTTCCGGGCGTTTGAGGATATGGGCAGCGACCTCAGCTACGCTGTGGCCATGCTGGATTCACATAACAATGGCGTCGTGATGTCCAGCATTTTTGGCCGTGAGGATTCCCGTGGCTATGCCAAACCCATTGAGGATGGCAAATCCACTTATCCCATGACGAAGGAAGAAGAACAGGCTTTGCAGGAAGCAATGAGCAAGGCAAAGTAATTTTTGAGAAAGGAAGGCTCAAATGTCAGCAGAGAATGAAAAAAATAAGACTGCTGCGGAGGAGTATACGATTAAATTTATCCCCCCACAGGGTGGCGACACAAAGACCATTCGCTTGCCGGGTGCGCTGTTTAAATACGGTGTGATTTCCTTATTGGCGGGCGCAATGCTCTTTGTCGGTGCATTCAGCTATGCGGTGTACAGCACATTTGTCAATCGCAATGGTGCGGCCGAGATTGAGGATTTGCGTCAGGTAAACAGCATTCAGCAGGAACAACTTTTGCAGTTGGCCAAGAAAGCGAATGCGTTGCAGGAAGATATGAACCAGCTCAAGAAGTTGGAAGAAGATATTCGGCGTTTGTCCGGGGCACAGCCCATGCAGGAAAATAATTCCAGCAATGGTGACGGCAACCAAAGTGTTGACCCGGAAACGCATAATGGCCAGGGTGGGCCAATCAGCACGCCTACGGTGCAAAATGTCAGTGATACCCTGGCCTTGGTTGAGCAGGGCTTGGCGGTCAGACGCCAGTCCCTTACGGCATTGAAGGAAGAACTCAGTCAGCGGCAGAAAGAACTTGGGGCAGTCAGCATTAATCTGCCCGGAGGCACTACGCCAGCCATTTGGCCGGCGCGTGGTGTAGTAAGCTCGCCTTATGGTCTGCGCTGGAATGGTTCGGATTTCCATCCGGGTATCGATATTGCCAATGACATGGGCACGCCGATTCTCGCTACGGCTGATGGTGTTGTGCGTGTGGCAGGCTGGAATGATGGCGGCTACGGCAACATGGTGGATATCGACCATGGCAATGGCATTATTACCCGCTATGGGCATGCCATGCAGGTGGCCGTAACGGCCGGCCAGCATGTGCGCCGGGGACAGGTGATTGCCTATATGGGCAGCACCGGGTTCTCTACGGGGCCGCATGTGCATTATGAGGTGCGGATTAATGGGCAGGCGGTAAATCCATCAGCCTACTTGCATTAAAGTTTATTTAGGATAACATCATAGTATAAAAGACGCCCGCGGGGCTGTTATTATGTTTTCTTCGCCATAGACAGGCTTGTCAAAAGCTGCGAAAACATAACAACAGCCCCGCGGGCTAAGTTTGTGGCAATAGATTTAGGCTTACATCGTTGTGATAAGGCGCCCAAGGGAGCTGGCAATATTTTTCCTTCGCTGAGACAGGCTTGTCAAACGCTGCGGAAAAATACAGCCAGATCCCTCGGGCTTAGTTCGTATTATAGAAGATTTTCCTTTAGGTGTTATAGGGGCTGTTCGTTTGGATAGGGGATTGCTTGTTTTGTAGTCCTTTGATGATGTATAATGAATGTGTCTATAGAATATTAAGAAAAATTCTAACCTGAAATTGGGGCGGTTGTATGTCGTTGAGTGGGGATTTAGTCGTATTTATTGACGCGGAAAATGCTTCTCCTAAGTGGGGCGTGCCGCTTTATGTGTGGCTCTGCCAGAATTTTAAGGTGCGGGAATGTTATTGTGTGGGCAACCGGGCTAAGACGGGGACGGATTATTTGCGCTTGGAAGGGCCGAAGTTTCACATTGTAAATAGTATGGTGGGGAAGGATTCAGCAGATACCTGGCTGGTTATGCTGGGGACGCGGGAGCTTTGTTTGCGGCGTTCGGTGAAGAAGGTCGCGATACTTTCCAATGACCGGGATTTTGCGCCGCTGGCGTATCTGGCCGCTGAACGCAAGAAGAAGCTGATTATCTATGCGGCGGCGGTAAGCGGGGTAGACGGGCTGAAGCAGGCAATTAAGCGGATTGAGCCGGGGGAATCTGCGGCGGTGGAAACCATTGATTTGGATAAGCTCGTCGCTCAGCAGCTGGGCCGACCGGTGGAGAGCTGGCAGGAGCGACTGCTCACGGGTGCCAGAAACTTAATTAAGTTTCCCGGAAAACTTTGGCCGAGAAAAGACAAGAAGGTTTCCCTGCCTTCAGCAAATGTTATGGAGCCTTATCTACTGACACCGGCAAAGGGAAAAGCGGTCAGCGGAGCTGTGAGCAAGAAGAAAAAAAAGAAGGGCCATCATAAGCAGGACCTTTCGGTGGCTTTCAGCCAGCCGGATGGCGCTAGTGAACGCTTATTCCGCAATTTATCTCCGGAGCTGCACAATTATTTGGCCAAACGTCAAAGTCAGGTAAAGCTGATTTTAGCACCGGGGCTAAGTGGTGATTTTGTGGAGATTCCATTTATCGACGGTATGCGGGATGGCGTGTTTATGGCATTTCTTATCGCGTTTAAGGTCATCAAAAAAGGCAATCTGGATGATGATTTTTATCGTTCCTTGGGACTGGTGCATCGACAGAATGCCGTTTATTATGACCGCGAAGGATTGGACTCTTTTGAGGCTGAGGAATAAGTATTATGTATACTTGAGGAATAGGCGCGAGCATGCGGAAGCGCATTGTATTCCTGTATACCGTAAAAAAATACATAACATAACAAAAGCATTATAATAGAAAAAGCTCTATGCATTTACTGGCATAGGGCTTTTTTATTGCCTTATTAAGTATAACTTATTTGTCACAGTGTAAATGGGGAAAGTTATAAAAATACATTTGGTTGCATAAAAATACATAAATATAAGGCGTGAATGCGCTTTTTACAGGGGTTATGATAATTATAAATGCATATTTCTGACTTTTATCTTATTGACACAGGTTTACAAAGTTCTTATAATGTAAAATATGTTGTAATAAAAATACATCGAGTAAGGACAGATATGTGATATTTTGTATACATTCGCAAAGGAGCGACAGTTATGTGCAGAATTGGTTCGATAAAAAGCAAGGTGCCTATTCAGCCCTCCAAGGCCCTTCATTTGATGCTGCCACAGCAGGAAGGCCATGATAATTCGGGCTTTGCCATGGTCATGCAGGACCTCTATGGCATTTTCTCCAATTACAAGGATAAGCCCCTGCTTTCACTGGCTTGCACGCAGCGTGGTGCACAGTTGGTTGAGGACTATATGGATGCGCATAACTTTGTGCCGCTGGCTGAGTGGATTCCGGTTCCGGATAAGCGTCCGGGACTCGATATCAAGGCAATGCCCTACTATATCTTCCGCAATTATGACTATCCGGAAGAAGCTGGTCATATGAGCAAAGAGGAGAAGGAAAATCTCCTGCTCGATACGCGGCTGGCTCTGCGCAAAATTCTCACGGAAAACAATGCCGGCTTTGTGTATTCTTTCTGGCCGGATGTGCTGACCTTGAAGGAAATCGGCGACCCGGCAGATATTGCGACCTATTTCCATCTTTGGGATGACAATGGCTGCCTCGTGGCTAAATCCATCGTGGCGCAGTGCCGTCAGAATACGAACTATGATATTGTGCGCTATGCAGCGCATCCGTTCTTCCTGCAGGGTTATACGCTCTGCGCTAACGGCGAAAATACCTTCTATACGAAGAACAAGGAATTTCAGTCTTCCCTGCACCGTGGCTATATCGGTTTTGAATCCGATTCCCAGTGCTTCCTGAATACCCTGCACTATGTGCACCATGAACTCAAATGGCCGCTTACCTATTATAAGCATGTTATTACGCCTCTGCCCTTTGAAGAATGCGAGCAGCGTGAGGATAAGGATGTGCTGGTCGCCATCCGTCAGTCCCTGGCCAACTTGGAAATCAACGGGCCGAATACGGTTATCGGTGTGCTGCCGGACTGCCGCATGATTACCTGCTGCGATTCCAAGAAGCTGCGCCCGGTAGTGGTGGGCCGTGATGAAAACATGGTGGCGATTTCTTCGGAGGTCTGTGGCATCAATGAAATCATGCCGAATCGTGACCAGTCGCAGGATATTTATCCCAATGAACGTGAGATTGTCGTGATTGACAATGACCTGGAGGTACAGAGATGGAAGCAGTAAAAACACAGGATATCGGCGTCAATGACCTGCCGTGGAAAATCGAATATCACGCAGAACGCTGTACCATGTGCGGCAGCTGCGTAGCTGGTTGTTCCTTCAAGGCCATCAAGGTAGAAGTGCAGAAGCAGTCGCTGACGGTATCGGAAGGCAGCCAGCCGGAACCGAAACATACGCATATCGCAAGACCCATCATCAAGCAGGTGGCCAGTCTGACGGATTTCTGCCGTGGCTGCGGTATGTGCGAAAAGATTTGTCCGAATAATGCCATCCGTCCGGTGCGCAATGCAGATACCCGCAAGACTCTGCTCTCAAAGGATAATGGCCCCATCAAGCGGGGCGGCCGTACGAACCTCAACGCTCAGCGTACGCTGGATAGCATTGTAGTAGGCCGTATCTCCCAGATGACGGACCCGTCTTTGGACGCTGCCCGTCATACCTTTGACATTCGCGCACCTTTTGGCCGCGTATTGCCCGCTAAAGACCTGCCCTTTGAAATCAAGGACGGCAAGCTGGTGCAGAAAGCGAAGACTCCGCCCGTGGATTGGATTTATCCGCTGATTTTCTCCGATATGTCCATCGGGGCTCTGTCCACCAGAGCTTGGGAAGCCGTGGCGCTGGCTGTCGGCTATCTCAATGAGAAATGCGGCCTGCCGGTGCGCATGAGCTCCGGTGAAGGCGGTATGCCGGTTAAACTGTTGGAATCGGATTATCTTAAATACTTCATTATTCAGATTGCTTCCGGTCATTTTGGCTGGAACCGTATCATCAAGGCTATGCCGCATATGGTCACGGACCCGGCTGGTATTCTCATCAAAATTGGTCAGGGTGCAAAACCCGGTGACGGTGGCCTTTTGCCCAGTGCGAAAGTGGCTGAACATGTACAGGCTATCCGTGGTGTACCAAAGGCAACCTTGGCTTCGCCGCCGAACCATCAGGGTTTGTACTCCATTGAAGAATCGGTACAGAAAATGCACCTGTCCATGAATGCGGCGTTTGGTTTCCGTGTGCCGGTTGGCATCAAGTGTGCGGCTTCGGCAACATCTGTATCGGTATACAACAACCTGCTGCGTGACCCCTATAAGATTTGCGGCGGCTTCTTCATTGATGGCATTCAGGGCGGTACTGGTGCAGCCAATGAAGTTTCCCTCGACCATACGGGCCATCCGGTGGTATCGAAGATTCGTGACTGCTATCTGGCGGCTGTCAAACAGGGCCTGCAGGGGCAGATTCCTCTCTATGGCGGCGGCGGTATCGGCATGACCGGCAATGCGGCAGCCGATGCGTTTAAGCTCATGTGCCTTGGTGCCAACGGCGTATTCGTCGGTAAGGTATTGATTCAGCTTTTGGGCTGTGTCGGCAACGAGCAGGGCCGTTGCAACTCCTGTAATACGGGCAAATGCCCCATGGGCATCTGCACGCAGGACCCGCGCCTCGTGAAGCGTCTGGATATCGACAAGGGCGCGCAGAAGATCGTGGATTATGTACTGGCTTTCGACTCCGAGCTCAAAAAGCTTATGGCGCCTATCGGCAACAGTTCGCTGCCTATCGGCCGCAGCGATGCATTGGTATCCACGGACAAGGCCGTGGCCGACCAGCTCGGCATTCAGTATGTATGTTAATAGGGGGATAGCGTAATGTTCAAGATTAATACCATGAAGGGACATGACCGTATGTCCACCCAGGACCTGCTGCTGGCTATTGAAGAAGCCGTACGGCAGGGCGAAACGGAATTTGAAGTAGCGGCTTCCGGTCAGCATGATATTGGCGGACCCCTGTGGCATCCGGAAGGCAAGACGCTGCATTTCCATATTACCAATGCCGGTCAGCGCGCAGGCTCCATGTGTCTGCCGGGCACGGAAATCGTGGTGGAGGGAGCAACCTCTGCTGATGTGGGCTGGCTTAACGCCGGCGGTATCATCACCGTCAAGGGGGATGCCGGTGATACGGCAGGCCATTGCTCCTCCGGCGGTAAAATCTTTATCGGCGGTCGCAGCGGTACCCGTACGGGTTCCCTGATGAAGCATGACCCGCTCTATGAAGAACCGGAGCTATGGATTCTCAAGAACACAGGTTCCTTCTCCTTTGAATTTATGGGCGGCGGCCGAGCCGTGGTCTGCGGCTATGACAGTGCAGAATTTTCCTCTGTGCTCGGTGAACGTGCCTGTGTCGGCATGGTCGGCGGTGTCGTCTATGTCCGTGGCAATGTCGATGATTTCCCGGCGGATATCAAATGCCTGCCCTTAGATGATGAGGATATTGCCTTCCTGCAGGGCGGTATGGACGACTTCCTGAGCCATATCGAACGCAGTGAGCTGAAAGGCGAACTCACCAACTGGCAGGAATGGCAGAAGCTCACGCCGCTGACCTTTGCAGAAAAGGCAGCCAAGGGCAACAACAAGCCGTCCATGCAGGCCTTCCGCTTGAATGAATGGGTTAAGGGCGGTATCTTCTCCGATGTTGCCCATGATGATTTTGCGGTGCATAACACGCTGTCTACGGGGCTTTACCGTCTGCGTGTACCGAGCTGGGATAATGCCAAATTTGCGGCACCCTGCGAATTCAATTGTCCGACTGGGATTCCGACCCAGCGCCGCTTTGACCTGATTCGTCAGGGCAAGCTCGATGAAGCCTTCCAGCTGGAACTTGAGTATACGCCATTCCCCGGCTCGGTCTGCGGTTCCGTATGTCCGAATCCCTGTATGGATGGCTGTACCCGCGGCGGCATTGATGAGTCGATTCAGATTGGCGCTTTGGGCTATCGCTCGGCCTTCCTGCCGGTGGCAAAGCCCTCCGTACAGACGGGCAAGAAAATCGCCGTTATCGGCGGCGGTGTAGCAGGCTTGTCTGCCGCTTGGCAGCTGGCGCGCAAAGGTCATAGCGTAACGGTCTATGATGAAGCGGAACATATCGGCGGCAAGCTGGAACAGGTTATCCCGCGCGGCCGTCTGTCCCATGAACTTTTGGAAGCCGAACTCAAACGCATTGAAAGCGTGGGCGTAAAATTCGTATCTTCCTGCAAGGTGGATAAAGATAAATTTGCCCAGCTGCGCGGTGAACACGATGCGGTTGTTGTCGCAACGGGCGGCACCAAATCCCGCTTCTTCCCATGGGAAGGGGCAGAACGTTTGACTATGGGGCTTGAATACCTCAAAGCCATCAACCGTGGTGAGCATCCGAATTCCGGCAAGCATGTTGTCGTTATCGGTGCAGGCAACTCCGGTATGGATACCTGCCGTGGTGCTTATGAAATGGGCGCGGAAACGGTAGTGGCCGTGGACGTCCAGAAACCGGCAGCTTTCAAAGAGGAAATCGACTATGTGGAAGGTCTGGGCGGCAAGCTCGTCTGGCCGTTCTTCACCAACAAGATTACGGCTGAAGGCGTCTATGCCAATGACGGTACCTTCATCCCTGCTGACCAGGTTATCGTGTCCATCGGTGAGGAGCCGGTGCTCGACTTCCTGCCCGAAGATGAAGGCATTGAATTCTTCCGCAAGAGCTGGCTCGTGCCGAAGGCTGACCAGTCCATTGCCAAAGGCGTATTCACGGCCGGTGATACCATCAAGCCAGGCAGACTTACGGACGCCATCGGCAGCGGACGTAAAGCGGCTTACTACGTTGACCAGTATGTGATGGGGCAGGAAGTTAAGCCTTTCCCGCAGAAACAGCAGATTCCGGCAGGGAGACTCTCCAAGGCTTACTTTGACAAATGCCATCACTGCCTGCTCGGCGACCCGGTGGACGACCATGCACGCTGCGTCAGCTGCGGTACTTGCCGTGACTGCAAGATGTGTCTGGAATCCTGCCCGGAAAAAGCCATCACCCGCATCGAAAAAGCGGACGGCAGCTGGGAATACGTATCCGACCCCGATAAGTGCATCGGCTGCGGTATCTGTGCCGGTGTCTGCCCCTGCGGTGTCTGGAGCATCGAGGATAATCCGGAACCGATTAAGATGTATTCTACCGGTGCAAAAGCCTAAAAGAGATATTGTTTCACGTGAAACAAAAAACAAACGATTGTTTTTGTGCGGGAGTTGACAGGTTAAATTGAACTTGTCAGCTCCCGTTTTTTGTGGATTGAAGTTTTTATGATTTTATACGATAAATATGATAAGAGAATAGGTTTGTTGCTTTATAGCAGGAAATTCCTGTGGTGAGAGCGAATTATAAAATAATTAGTTGATACAATTAGAAGGAGGGTGTGGGCATGAGACGAGCAGGATGGTTTGGATTGCAGAGCAGGAGTGTTTTTAGTGTGCCCACATCTGTCTTTTCGGGGGGGGCAGACGTCTCTGCCTGATAGTCGGTTATCCACAATTTCATGAAGATATTGATAAGCCTTCTCTTGGCGGGATGGCGGGTATATTCTGCCCGTCTGCCTGCTGAGGGGAGGCTTTTGCGCGGTTGGGCTTGAAGGGCATATAAACAAGGAGTGAAAAGAGATGAAAAGGACGGATACGATTTCGCGTAAAGCGCGCTATGGGATATTGGCGGCACTGATGGCCGGGGCATTCAGCATCATGCCGGTGGCGCAGGCACTGCCAACGGGCGGAACATCCACTACAGCCAGCATCAGTACAGCTGGCACGACGATGAATATCACCAGCGCTGTTGAAAGCAATCTGATAAAATGGACGGATTTTTCCCTGAATGCAGTGGATATTGTGAACTTTGGCGGGAGCCATACCTATCTGAATGTGGTGACCGGCGCCAATCAGTCCATTATCAATGGCGCGATAAATGGTACTGGTGCCAATGTATACTTAATCAATCCACATGGCATCCTGTTCGGGGATGGGGCCAGTGTGAATGTTGGTTCGCTGCATCTGTCCACCGCCGATATCAGCAGCAGCCTGACGGATTTTGCTACAGCGAAAGCGGCGTTGGGCAGTGCGGTGAATTATACCGGCGATATCATCAACCGGGGGACATTGCAGGCAGCAAACGAAATCACCGTGGACGGGGAAAATATCAGCTTCAAGAATCCGGCCAATGTGACGGCCAATGGTGCGCTTCCAAGTACGGATGTGCATCTGACCACGCATGGAGGCGATATTT
>CADBYQ010000004.1 GCA_902798865.1 Pseudoselenomonas ruminantium
TATTTTATCACATTTTGTAAAAAAAATCAATTCATCAGCAATCGCCAAAGAACTCATTTTCCACCGCAATGCACAGCATATGGTACACCGGCAGATGCAATTCCTGAATCTTGAAGGTTTCGTCTTCCGGCACGCAGATATTGATGTCAGCAAGACCGCGAGCCTTGATTTTGCCGCCGCTGTGTCCGAGCAGCCCAATGGATTTTACGCCCTTGACCTTCGCCATTTCTAAGGCATAAATCACGTTTGTGCTGTTACCGGAAGTGGATATGGCGAGCAGTACATCGCCCTCATCCCCCATGCCCAAAAGCTGCTGAGCAAAGGAGAGGTCAGGTGCCTGATCATTGGCAAAGGCGGTATTGAGTGCCACCTGATTGACCATCGACAGCGCCGGCAAAGCGCCCTGCAGATTGTCAATGAGATACTGCGCATCTTCGCCGCAGTTTGCACGGATTTTCTCGGCCAGTTCACCCTTGATTTCCCGCTTTAAGAGAAAGCCCTTCATCAATTCGCCCACAATATGTTCGCTGTCCGAAGCACTGCCACCATTGCCGCAGGCAATGAGCTTATGGCCCTTGCGATAGCTGTCGCAAATAGCCTCCACAGCCGCCTGCAAATCAGCGCGGCACTCCGCCATCTGCGGGTAACGGGCAATCAAATCTTCGACACATTTCAATGTAGATTCTTTAACCAAAATAGATACTCCTTTTAACGATTACGATATTTATCTGCCGTATTGCGGGCATCATAACCGTCCTGCGGGCCACGAATGTCCTGAAGCGGCTGGTTGTTGCGCGGCGTAATATCAATCGGCTCATTCGGACGATTATAGCTATTCATCTGCGACGCATATGTATTTTCCTTGCCGCGGTTGCGAAATTTATTCCAAGCCCAGCGAATCAGCATAAATACAGCCAGGAACATCACCACATTGGCAATGACACCAAAGATATCCCCGAGCATCGAGCTGCCAAAGAGATTCCCCAACATGGAGCCCAGCAGCATACCACCAGCCAGCAGGCCTACCGTACGCAGGGCATTGCCCCAACGGCTGCCGCTCTGGGCATTTGTAGCATTGTTTGCCGCAGCATTCGTCTTGCTGTTAGCAGTCGGTGCATTCTTGTCCAGACTCTTGGCATCTTTGGACGGCTTATAGGTATCGCCGCTGCCCGATACCGATTTATGGGTATCGTTATTGCTCTTGGGTGCAGCTGCTTTCGGTGCTGCAGCCTTAGGCGCACTCTTGGCACCACCGCCCAGCTTGGCACCACCCTTGGCAGCATAAGCCGTAGCTGCCCAATCAGCATTTACCATCGGAACAGTTGTCATAACCATTGCCCCTACCATCAGCGAGGCGAGGATTTTCTTCATCTTCATGTCAATTCTCCTTTTGACGTCTATTTATTCTTCCTTATAGGATTTGATATCTTCCGGGAAAGCGTAGATTTCGCCCACCGTGTCCAGCTCACCGGACAAATAGCGGTCAATATCGTCCACATCAATGTAAAGCTTGCAATCGAGGTCAAGATAGCCCTGCTCCGCGCCATTTGACAGGTCGCGAATCGCCATCAGTTTTTCCCGGAGCTTTAACAGCTCACTGCGGGTGGCATGAATATCCAGCTTAATCTGCGGCACGCCATACTCTTTCAATACTTCGTCCATGGTCATACGCTGTGACATAGTGTTCATCCTTTCGTCTTTGACTTTTTGATGTTTATTATTTTAACAGGATATACTGAAAATAACATGAACATTTCACTTGTTGTTTATTTTTTCCTTCATGCGGTCAAGAATCTGCTGCAGCTGCCGCTTTTGCCGTAAATGAGTTTCATAGTCCAAATCATTGGAATCAATGACCATCCGTTTGTTAATGGCATCAATACGCGCCTGCAAGCGGGCCATGGCCGCCTGTTTATCGTCCATTTCTCTTCCTCCACCTCTCCCCTTACTAATTATAGCAAAATTAGTGATAACGCTCAATATCATGTATAATGAAGGGTAATAAACGAGTTACAGGGAGTGATGATATGAAACAGGATTTTTATACCAATCTACAGGCAGAAAAACAGCACCATTGGGAAGCTGCTGAAAAGCAGTCCGCCCGCTATACACTATATCGCACCATTTGTTTTTTTGCCTTGGTCTTTGCTTGTGCCGGTGCCTATGACGGGCTGACTGGTGCCGGCATTTTGGCTGTTTTGCTGTTGTTCCTTTTTATCGGACTTGTGCGGCAGCACAGCAAATTGAAAAAGCAGCTCCAACTCACGCAAAACGCACTTGCCGTCATTACTGAATATCTGTCCCGCTTCAACGGGAAATGGCAGGAATTAAGCGACAAGGGTACGGACTTTCTATCCAAAAATCGTCCGCAGGATATCGACCTGCACATATTCGGCCCAGCCTCCCTCTACCAATATCTCTGCTGCTGCCGCACGGCCTTGGGCAGACATAAACTGGCCAAGGCCCTGACCGTAACACCGCCACAGTCCGCAGCAATCACCCAACGGCAAAAAGCGGTAGCCGAACTGATTGAACGGCAGCGGCTCTGCGTGGAACTTTTAGCCCTCAGCCGCCGCCTGCCCGCAGGCCACGATACCACCACGCTGATTGCTGAAATCACGAGCGAACAACCACATTCCATCAGCTATGTCCTGCAACGGACAGCCTGGCTCCTCCCGCTGCTTACCTTGAGCAGCTGTGGCTTAGCTCTGGTGGATTTGCTTAACTGGCAAATCCCCGGCTTACTCGTGCTGTTGCAATTTGCCCTCGCTATGCTGTTTCATCGGCAAAATCAGGCTATACTGGCGCCTTTAATGTCCATCAATCAGGAACTTCATGCCTATCAGGACTTGTTTATCCATATGGAAGAAACAAACTTTACCAATAAATCCCTGCAGAAAATTGCCGACGCATTATCCAAAGACGCAGCCCCGGCATTACAGAAATTAGCCCGGCTGGCCGACCACGTAAATCTCTGCCGAAATCTCTTTTTCTTCGTTTTCGGCAATGCCCTGCTCCTTTGGGACTGTCATTGTGCCGCCCGCTTTGGCCGTTGGCAGGATAACGCCGCCCAGAACCTGCAGAACTGGCTGGACTGCTGGGCCGAAATGGAACTCTATATATCGTTGGCGATGGTGGGACAAACACGCGAGAACTATACATTTCCAAAATTCCTTGCCGGAGCCCCTGCCCTGAAGACAGAAGGCCTGACCTCACTGCTGCTTGACGAAAAAAAAGCTATTCCTAACGACAGCACTATGCAGGCAGAAACCCGCATTATTACCGGTTCCAATATGTCCGGCAAGACCACCTATATGCGCACGCTGGCCAGCTCCCTGGTACTGGCCTATGCCGGTGCTCCTGTCTGTGCAAAATCTTTTACCTGCTCACCCATGCATATCTTTACGTCCATTCAAGTACACGATGACCAAAGTCAGGGCATTTCCACCTTTTATGCCGAACTTCTGCGCATCAAGCAGATGGTGGATTTCAGCCAACAGAAGCAGCCGATGTTTATCGCTATTGACGAGATTTTCAAGGGCACCAACTCCGCCGATCGAATTATCGGTGCCCAGGAGGCCATCAAACGCCTGACCCGCCCCTATGCCATCACTTTGGTTTCCACCCATGACTTTGAACTCTGCGATTTGCAGTCGCCCAATGAAATTCCCGTAACCAACTATCATTTTGCGGAATATTACGAGGACAACAAGATAAAATTCGACTATAAAATAAAGAATGGCCGCTGTCAGACGACAAATGCCCAATATTTATTGAAAATGGCCGGAATTCTGTAGACAAATGTTTTTTTGTATGATATTATAGGGACTATCTTATCTGGGATGTATCTGTGTTTACTCACAGTAGACACAACCTTGTTTATATCATGCGAGGAGGACACAATCTATGGAATCATTTATCCCTATGCTTAATGCCATCGACTCCTTTATGTGGGGACCGCCGCTCATCACCCTGTTGGTGGGCACAGGCATTTATCTGACCCTGCGCTTAAAGCTTTTGCAGGTAGTGCGTCTACCCAAGGCACTTTCCCTGATTTTCAAGGCCAAGAATCGCGGTGAAGGCGATGTCTCCAGCTTCAAAGCGCTCTGCGTGGCACTTGCCGCAACAGTCGGCACGGGTAACATCGTCGGCGTGGCTACGGCCGTAAAAATCGGCGGCCCCGGCGCTATCTTCTGGATGTGGATGGCCGCGTTCTTCGGCATGGCAACCAAATATGCCGAAGGCCTGCTGGCGGTAAAATACCGCAGCACCGATGCAAAGGGCAATATCGCCGGCGGCCCGATGTACTATATCCGTCAGGGCATGGGGGAAAAATATAAGCCTTTGGCCACCTTCTTTGCCGCTGCTACGATTCTCGTTGCTTACTTCGGTATCGGCACCTTCCCGCAGGTCAACGCTATTGTGGATAGTGCGGAAATTTCCTTTGGCCTGTCCAAGGTGCTCACGGGTGCAGTGCTCACGATTCTCATTGCCGCAATTACCATTGGCGGCCTGCAGAGCATTGCCAAGGTCGCCTCCAAAGTCATTCCCTTTATGGCGGTTATGTACATCGCCATCAGCCTGGGACTTATCGTGATGAACCTTGATGGTGTTCCCGCCGCTGTGGCTTTGATTTTTGAATCTGCCTTCACGGGTACGGCTGCCGCCGGTGGCTTTGCCGGCTCCACCATTATGATGGCCATGCAGAATGGTATTGCCCGTGGTGTGTTCTCCAACGAATCCGGCCTTGGCTCTGCACCGATTGCAGCAGCCGCAGCCAAGACCAAGGAACCTGCTGAGCAGGGCCTTATATCCATGACGGGTACCTTTATCGACACGCTGATTATCTGCACCATGACGGGGCTCGCTCTCGTGCTCACAGGTGTATGGCAGGGTGATGCCGCAGGCGCCGCTATGACGAGTGCCGCATTTGCCTCTGCTTATGGCGTGTTGGGCAGCAGCCTGTTGACCATCGCTTTGGTGCTCTTTGCCTTCACCACCATCTTAGGCTGGAACTACTACGGCGAACGCGCCTGCATCTACCTCTTTGGTACCAAAGGCGTAATGCCCTATCGCATTATCTTCATCGCCCTGATTGCCAGCGGCGGTTTCCTGAAACTCGAAGCCATTTGGATTCTGGCCGATATCGTCAACGGCCTCATGGCTATTCCGAACCTTATCGCCCTTATCGCACTCTCTGGTGTAGTTGTGGCGGAAACTGAAAGCTATCTCGCCCGCAAGGGAGAATTAGACGAGGAATCGGATTCCACTATAGTCGCCGAATAAACAGACACAAAAAATCCGTGCCGCTTGGCACGGATTTTTTTGTATGCGTAAATTAAAGGCTGCCGCCCAGATTGCTTAACGAATCAATAACCACGGCGCAATCCGGTTTTACCTGCTGCAAAATGTAGCGCATTTTCGCTTCAGGAATAGCTACGCAGCCACCGGTTTGCGGCTTTTTATTTCCCAGGCAATGGAGGAAAATCGCAGAGCCTTTGCCCGGCGTTCCCTGTTCATTGTAGCTGATATTCAGGCAGTAAATATATTCGGGATTATAATCCACAATGTGTTCGCTGTCCGCCTTGTTGAGCGCCGGATTTTGGCGGATATCCACCATTTCATTGTACTTCATTCCCGGACGACCATCACCAGACCAGTAGATGTTTTCATCCACCTGCTTATAAGCAATCGCGCAGCCAGGGTCAGGTGCAATGCCGAAAGCAGCCGTAAAATGGAACGTTCCCACAGGGGTTTTGCCGTCCCCTTCCTGGGTCTTGCCCAAACCGTTTTTACCAATATAACCTGGCGTGCTCATAAGCTGCTGCCACTGGCCCTGCGCATCTTTTTCATGCAGGGAAACCCAGGCTGTAGTCGCCCCTACAGCACCAACGACCACCATCTGCTGAGCGGTCTTGGCAGCCGGCAGATTTTTCACCCACTGCGGCGAAGCCTGCATCGTCAGATTGGACTGCGGCAGTTTTTCCACCGGGAAGTTAAAGTAGGTATCTGCATAAGGCTCATTGCGCAGCGTAAAGTGCCACCATTCCGTATCCAGCGGCTTAAAGCCATGACGCAGCATTGCTTCCCGCAGGATTCTGCGGTTTTTCAACTGCTGTTCCGTCAGATTGCCCTTGTAATCAGGATGGGAAAGTTCACCAAAATAGTCGAAGGTGCCCCCCATATCCAGTTCCTTGCCTGTGGACATATCGAAAAGGGTCAGGTCAATCGTGCTGCCCCGGCTGTGACCGGATTTGGCATCAATATAGCCGTCAGCAAACAAGCGGTTCTTTTCGACCTGCGGGTAGAAGTAGTCCTTCATGCGCTTGTCGCCTAAGTTCTCAGCCCAGCGCACAAAATGGTCAACCGCCCTTTGCGGACGGTAGGCATCATAGACTTTCAGGCGGTAGCCCTTAGCCTTCACCTCATCGGAAACCTCTTTCAGTGCCAAAGCTGCTTCTCTCGTCATCAACGCACACGGCTCCTGATACCCCGTTATGCGTTCCCCCACAAAATTATAGGTGGAAAAATAACGGATTTCCTGAATGATGTCAGGCACTACATCCGAAAGCACCACAAAATCCGAAGAATCCAACGGATTCACATTTCGTTCTTCCGCCTTGACTGTTCCGGTAAGATTCACCAGCAACAAGCCCAAGAACATAATCGGCAGGATAAGCCTGCCCCAAAAAGATTTCATCCCCATAAAAACCTCCTTGAATTTACTCTTTCATTCTTAACCTATTTTCATTTCGACAAAAGCAGCTTGTTTCCTGCCTGTTATCAAGATATTTATATTCTTTCCCTTTATCCTTTACCTTTCCCTTAAATATCACTATAATATAAGGGAAAGAAGGAGGTGTTAAGGGAATGCGTTCGTTTAATTATGCAAAAATCAAGGATATGACCTGGGATTCCGAAATACTCGGCTACATTGCCGCAATATATAAAGCAGCAGGCAAACAGGAACTTTACTTGAAACAACGACCTGCAGAACTGGCCAAACTGGTAGAAATCGCCAAGATTCAAAGTACAGAGGCATCCAATGCCATTGAGGGTATTGTAACCACCAGTACGCGCATCCGACAGCTGGTCGAAGAAAAGACCACGCCAAAAAACCGGGACGAGCAGGAAATCGCCGGGTATCGCGATGTGCTGAATATCATTCACGAAAATTTTGATGCCATTCCCATCACACAGAATTTTATCCTGCAACTCCATAAAATTCTTTACAGTCATATGAATAATCCTATGGGGGGGCGCACGAAGAATGTGCAAAATTACATCAGTGCCACTTACCCTGACGGACATACAGAAATTCTATTCACGCCGCTTGCGCCCTTCGAAACACCCGAAGCGCTCGATAAAATCTGTGCCGAGTACAATTATGTGATTGGCAATGCCGAAGCAGAGCCATTGCTTGCTATCCCCATTTTCATTCACGACTTTCTCTGCATACATCCTTTTAATGATGGAAACGGACGCATGAGCAGACTCTTAACCACACTGCTGCTCTATCGCTGCGGCTTCTATGTGGGGAAGTACATATCCTTGGAAGCCAAAATAGCTAACCATAAAGATGCTTATTATGATGCACTCAGGCAGTCCCAACACGGCTGGCATGAAGGAAACGAAGATGTTGTCCCCTTCATCAAATACATTCTAAGCACGATTATTGCCGCCTATCGGGATTTTGAAGACCGCTTCTCCATTGTAGAAGCAAAAACATCTGCTCTGGAAATGGTCCGCAAAGCTTCCCTGCAAAAACTGGGGCGTTTTTCCAAACAAGATATTCGCGAACTCTGCCCATCGCTTAGCGTAAGTTCCATAGAAGGAGCTTTGCGGAAGTTAGTGGCTGAAGGCTATCTAAAGCGTGAAGGAAACGGACGTTCAACACGCTATATTCATTTACAATGAGCATATATACCGTAATCTCCTAAGTTTTTAACCTAAAGAAAGTTGGTGCCCACCATGCAAATAAATGATATTCCCGTACTTATCGCCAAGGAACTTGGCGTGACACCGAAGCAGACCTCTGCCGCCATCGAACTGTTGGACGGAGGCAATACCGTACCGTTTATTGCCCGCTACCGCAAAGAGGCCACGGGTGCTCTGGAGGATGAGCAGCTGCGCACGCTCGAAGAACGCCTGACCTATCTGCGCAATCTCGTCAAACGGCAGGAAGAAATCCTCGGCAAAATCGAGGAGCAGGGCAAGTTGACCGATGAACTCAAAGCCGCCATCGAAAAGGCACAAAAATTACAGGAGCTTGAGGACCTCTATCTGCCCTATAAGCAGAAAAAGCGCACCCGCGCCCAGATTGCCCGCGAGCGCGGTTTGGAACCTTTGGCTCAGATGATGCTGGAACAGGCAAAAATCAAGGGCACGCCTTTGGAAGAAGCTGAAAGTTTCATCAATGCGGAGAAGGAAGTTGCCACCGCTGAAGATGCTTTGCAGGGCGCTATGGATATTGCCGCCGAAGTTATCATGGAAGACGCCAAACTGCGCGCCAATATGCGTACCCGCCTTTGGAACAACGGCCATATCGAAACCGAACTCGTGGAGGACGCTGAAGAAGCCGATACCTTTGCCATGTACAAGGATTACAGCGAGCTTATTCATACGCTGCCTTCCCACCGCATTCTCGCCATCAACCGCGGTGAAGCCAAGGGCTGTCTCAAAGTCCATGTCACGATTGATGCCGAGGACTGCCAGAGCCGCATTTTCCGCCGTATCAGCAAGGCGCCCTCAAAATGGGATGAAACCTTGAAAGCCGTTATCGAGGACGGCTGGAAACGCCTGCTGTTCCCGGCGTTGGAGCGCGAAGTCCGCAGCCAGCTCACCGAAGATGCCGAAGCACAGGCCATCAAGATTTTTGGCGTGAACTTAAAACAGCTGCTCCTGCAGGCGCCCCTTGCCGGTCATACCGTACTGGGCCTTGACCCCGGCTACCGCACGGGCTGCAAGATGGCAGTTGTCGATGCCACCGGCCATGTGGTCGACCACGGCGTAATTCAGGTAACGCAGAGCGAAGGCGCGAAAGCTGCCGCTGCGAAAACGGTACTGGATCTCATAAAAAAACACCATATCACGCTGATTTCCATAGGCAACGGTACGGCGTCCTACGAAACGGAACAGTTCACGGCCCAGCTGATTGCCGACAACCACTTGACGGATGTGCATTACCTGATTACCAACGAAGCCGGCGCCTCCGTCTACTCCGCTTCGGCACTGGCCAAGGAAGAACTGCCCGAATACGACGTCACCATCCGCGGCGCGGTATCCATTGCCCGCCGCATTCAGGACCCGCTGGCCGAACTGGTCAAAATCGACCCCAAAGCCATCGGCGTAGGGCAGTATCAGCATGATGTCAACCAAAAGGAACTGGGCGCGACCCTCGATGCCACCATCGAAAGCACGGTTAACCATGTGGGCGTTGACCTCAACACCGCCAGCGGCGCACTTCTCAAGCATATTGCAGGCATCAACGCCACCATTGCCAAAAACATCGTGGCCTACCGCAACGAAAACGGTATCTTCACGAGCCGCAAGCAACTGCTGAAAGTGCCACGTCTTGGCCCGGCCGCCTTTACCCAGTGTGCCGGCTTCCTGCGCATTGCCGGAGGCAAATCCCCCTTGGACAACACTCCTGTCCATCCCGAATCCTACGAACTGGCCGAAAAACTGTTGGCGCGCCTGGGCTTTAGCTTAAACGACCTCAACGATAAAGATGCGCTGGCCATGCTGGCTGCCAAGGCAAAACTTGCCGACTGTGCGAAACTGGCCAAAGAATTGGACGCAGGCGAACTTACGGTCAAGGATATTCTCGATGCCCTCGTAAAACCGGGCCGTGACCCTCGCGAAGACCTGCCGGCACCTCTTACCCGTCAGGCAGTGGTGAAGCTTTCCGACATCAAGGAAGGCAGCATTATGCGGGGTACGGTACGCAATATCACCGACTTTGGCGCCTTTGTCGATATCGGTCTCAAAACCGCCGGTCTTATCCATATTTCCGAAATGAGCCAAAAACGCATCAAGCATCCGCTCGATGTGCTGGCTGTCGGGGATATCATCAAAGTCATGGTCATCAGCGTTGACGAGAGCCGCAACCGTATCGGCCTTTCCTTAAAACAAGTACCGAAGGAGAACATCGGATGAGTTTGCTGAATAAAACACTGGCCGCCATTGAGCCGGCCCATCACGAATTAGCGCAACAGGCAGCCGCCCAGCTGACCAAGGTTATGGAAGGCGACGAAGATTCTCTGGGACTGCTCAAAGACCTGTTGCTCAAATATCTCGCCATAACCGACGAAATGCACCCTGCCGCTCCCGATAAATGCACGGTCATCTGCTGTGCCAGCCACGGTGTTGCCGCCGAAGCCGTCAGCGCCTATCCGGAGGAAACCACCCTGCAGATGACCAAAAGCTACCTGATTGGTCAGGGCGCCGCCGCCAATGCCTTTGCCAATTTTGCCGACAGCGAAATCTTTATCGCCGACTTCGGCATCAAGGCAGATAACATCGACATTCCGGGACTATTGGATTGCCGGATTGGCAACGGCACGGCCAATATCGCCCAAGGTCCGGCCATGAGCAGAGAACAGGCCATTGCGGCCATAGAAAAGGGCATTGAGCTGGCTGAAAAGCTCATCTCTGAAGGTTTTGACTGCCTGCTGCCCGGCGAAATGGGTATTGCCAACACCACCGTCAGCGCTGCCATCTGCGCGGCTATCTGCAACAAAACAGCCGCGGAAGTCACTGGCCGCGGCACGAATATATCCGATGAACGACTGGCTAAAAAGACTGCCATTGTCGAAAAAGCATTAAGCCTCAATCAACCGGATAACACGGATGCTATTGATGTACTGGCTAAAGTCGGCGGCTTTGAATTCGGCGCCATTGCCGGACTCATGCTGGGCTTTGCCGCACACCATAAAGCGGTAATCTTAGACGGCTCCAACTGTGCCGCCGCCGCTCTTATCGCACAGGGGCTGGCGCCGGACTGCGTAGATTACTTCCTGCCCTCGCATCGCGGCGGCGAACCTGCGCAGGGCTTTGCCCTAGAAAAACTCGGCCTTACGCCGATACTGCACCTCGACCTGCGCCTTGGCGAAGCCTGCGGCAGTTCCATTCTCGCCCGCGAACTGGAAACCATGCTGAACCTCTGGGATGTGGTGAGCCATCTGCCCCATGATCCGGTGGAAACGCCCTTCCAGCAGGCCTATATGCCCAATCTTGCCCCCAAAGTCACCAACAAGACCTTTGATTTTTACCTCTCCACCATGCAGGATTTGGATACCCAGGCCATGGAAGCCTGCAAGGAGCGTCTGGATAATCTGGTCAAACCCCTGGAAAGTTTGGGCGCGCTGGAACAGATTGCTACGGAAATCGCGGGAATCATGGGCGATGAACTGCCCAACTGCGATTTGGACCGGGCTCTGCTCTGTTTCACCAGCAAGGTGAGCAATCCCCTGCAAATGCAGCTTACCGCCGCCAGTTCCCAAAGCGCCAAGGCAGACGTCACCATCGCCCATGTACGCGAAGGTCTGCCCCTAACGGCCGCCTTTGACTTTGGCCGGGAGCAGGGCGAGTTTTTGTCCCTGTCCTATCCGCTTTTAGGCCTTTCCATGACCGAAATGGACGAGCACGCGCCCTTTGGCACGACGGCAGAACTCCTGCGGCAGGAACTCTTGAACGCCGATGGCAGCCTGAAATATCCTGCCGATGAATTCCTGGCCCATGCGCCGGAAGCCGTGCAGCCCTTTATCGGCGCCATGATTGGCGCGATTATCGCCGCGGCCCATAACAGCGCCTTTATCATCTTAGATGACGAAACCAGCGAAATCATCGCCCGCTATACGGAGCTGTTATGTCCTGCCGTGCGCCCCTACATTCTCCATGTACAGCCCCTGCTTGTAAAAGCAGACTGCGCCCTGCCCGGCGGACTTATCGCGGGCCTTGGCATGGATATTGCCGAAGCCGCCCTCTACATGCTGAACTATATGCGCACCTTCGCCGAAAGCAAGGTCGCCATCGCCAGCGATGGCCCAGGCGCACAGCGGCAGCAAAAGTAACCCCTAAAAAAGATGCCCCGTAACAGACAATCACACCTGTCACAGAACATCTATATCCGTCCATAAATACAAAAACAGCCCGACTGCGGATAATGTTTTTCCGAAGCGTTAGACAAACTTGTCTAAGCGCAGGAAAAATATTATCCGTAGTCGGGCGTCCTTTATATATCGAATAAAACTTACACTTACTATGCCTCTTTTGCCGACATCGCCATTTGACACGCAGGGCATATACCATAGAAGTAATACTGCTGACCGGTTAGCTGATAGCCTGTCTCGGCCATTACCTGCTCCGAAAAATCCGCCGTAGGCAAGGTCTTTACATCATCAACCCTGCCGCAGTGCATACAACGAATATGGGGATGCGATTTTACTCTGGCATCATAGCGAAAAGCATCCTCCCCCACACTGAGTTCTTGCACAAGCCCTACTGCGCACAAAATATTCAACGACTTGTAAACCGTAGCCAGACTCATGGTGGGATAATCGGGCAGCAGTTCCTGATACAAGGCTTCGGCACTGGGATGTTCCGTAGTATGCGCCAGCGCATTATACACCGCCAGCCGTTGCGGCGTGACCTTGAAACCACGCTCCCGCAAAAGCGCCGTGACTTCCTTCGGTTTCAATCCTACACGCATAATTTTCTTCCTCACTAACAAATAATCATTCTTCTTTGCGATTTATTCTAAATAAAAAAGCATCTCCTGTCAAGAAGATGCTTTTATTTATTTCCACTTATTCAGCAGTAGTCGCTACACCATACATCGTCGTGTTGTCCTTCGTCTGAATATAGAATTCCGTCCCCTCCGGCAGGTCAATGTTCTTGCCTTTGACAAAGGCACCGCCGATTACACCAATCGGGCCAAGGATTACAATACCAGCCAGGCTTGCACCGGCAGCCATTGCCAGATTCTTCATTTCCTGTTTGGATTCTTCACCCATAAAGGTCGCTACATATGTTCCGTCAATGGATTTTGTCTGCTTGTAGTCAATTTCCAATTCAGCATTGCGGCCGAAGTTACGTGCCTGTTTTACTTTCGTTACTACGCCATCTCCCGGCTCACCCTTGGCAAAAACCAGCTTGCCATCCACAATAACATCCGCTGCAACCTTATAACGAATCGTATCGCCTTTTTTCAGATTTTTGGTATTTACCGGGTCAACCAGTGCCACTTTAATCAGTGTATTCTTCGGTACATTAATCTGTACCATCGGCAAATCAACCGTCCCAAAGGAGGAAGAGGCCAATGCCTGAATCCGTTTTTTATACGTGCCCTCATTGGTCTGGCCATTAATGGTCATCTCCATATCCGCAACACGTTTTTCCACGGATTTCATACTCACTTCATGGTCGATATTCCACTCAATGGCATTGAGCTCAGCCAACACAGAAGGCTTGCTGCCATTGGTATAAATCTCACTATAAAGAGCATCCACCCGCGCCATCATACTGCCCGTCCTATGGGTGCCATCATAATCTTTTTCCAGCTTGTTTATACGGTCTAACAATGCTCCAGTCTGCTCTGTACCATAAGTATCCTTTTCCATAGCGGAAAGTTTTGCCTGCACAGTTTCCGGAGTTGCTGCGCTGGCCATCCCCATGGATGATACCAACAGCATCGCCGACAGGAATATCGCACATACCTTGCGGAATTTCATAAATTCGTTCCTCCATTCATTTCATTGTTGCCTTCACCATTGTACCATATTTTAGTTTATTTTTCTTAAAAATCAGTTAGAAACATCAAGTTTTTCCTGTCTTTTCGCATACTCATATTGTGCAGCCTTGGTTTCCGGTTCATGATTGCCTGCCGGTTCCGGGTGAATGAGGATATCAAAGGCGCCAAACTCCCCGCGAATTTTTTCTTCCAACTCATCACAAATGGCATGAACCTGAGCCAAATGCATATTCCCATCAAAGAGCACATGCACATCCAACAGCTTATAAGAACCGGATTTGCGTGTGCGCAGGCAGTGGCAGCCCTTGACCTCGGGAATGCTGTCGATAATGGCCATAATCCGGTCTTCCTGTTCATCCGGCAAGCTCACATCCGTAAGCTCCATGGTGGAATCCACCACCATCTTCCAACCTTCCCGGAAAATAATGACGGCCACCACAATGGCAATCGCGCCATCCAGCCAAGCCCAGCCGGTAAACTCCATCAGGATTAAGCCCAGCATAACCCCTACAGAAGTCCAGACATCGGCACGCAGGTGCAATCCATCCGCCTCCAATGCCTGCGATTCGGTGAGCTTGCCTACCGAAATCAATTTCTGCGACACAACGAGGTTGATGATGATGGACACAGCCATAATCGCTACGCCAAAATGCAGCATTTCCGGCACTTTGTCCTGCCCCAGGTGTTCAAAAGCCTCATAGACTATCCCTCCGGCAGCTGCCACGATTAAAAGTGCCTCCACCGCCGCCGACAGATTTTCAAACTTGCCATGCCCATAATCGTGTTCCGTATCCGGCGGAGTTACGGATTTTTTCACCGCCCAAAAGGCAATTAGGGAGGCCAATAAATCCACGCTGGAGTGGAGCGCCTCAGAAATCAGGCTCACCGCCCCAACCCAGATACCGACAAAAAGCTTTAGCAGGACCAGCACAGTGTTCGAGATAATGGATAAGTACGCTGTGTCTTTTTTCAGCACATCAATTTCAGTCATAGGAGCCTCCCATCTCTATATGAAACAAGCCTCCCCCGCAATTGGAGGAGACTTTAAACATTTACTTGTTGCGCGGCTGTTCGTAGATAAAATCCAATACAGTCTGCATGGGTGATGACGCCACAAAGGGCAGTTCCGGCGATACCTCGTCAGTTTGTTCCACAAATTGCTTGCTGTCGTAAATCTGTACCTTTGAAGACAAAATACGATAACGCATTTTATCCTTGTTGAACTGCATCAGATAAATATAACGGCGATTCGTACGCGCCTTGATTACAGCCACTCTGGCCTGCACGATTTCGTAGGATTTTTTCGTGTTATCCGGCTGTACTTCCGTGGTCTGCGAGAAGGACAGCGAATCTACATCCACATAATATCCCGTGGGCCCTACGGCATCCACAAATTGCATATTTTCTGCAAAGGCCGTAGCAGTTGTAAACAGCCATACGCTCAAAAATAACGGTAAAATCCGTCTAAACTTCATCTATTTCGCTTCTTTCTATAATTCATATTTACCATATTCCAAACACAGACCATTATAACGCCTTCAGGCAAAATTTGCAAAACTACGTTTTAGCGAAAAAGACTTTGTCATGCAAGATTTAGCAAATACGGGGCACGATATTCCCCAGCGGCATATCCACAACCCGTATCCCGCCAATACCGGTCCGCAAGCCAACAGTTCCCGGGGCCTTAGCCGTAACTTCACCGATTACTCTGGCCTCCTGTCCATAAGGACTTGTCCGCATTGCCTTGAGCACTTTTTCGGCGCTCTCTGCAGGCACAAAGGCCACGCACTTGCCCTCATTGGCTAAGTACAGCGGGTCAAAACCGAGCATATCGCAGACACCCTGCACTTCGGGGTGAATGGGAATCTCATCCTCGTCAATCAGAATGCCGCAATGCGAAGCCGCAGCGATTTCATTGAGTACCGCGGCTACACCGCCGCGGGTCGGGTCACGCATTACCGCAATATCCGGTGCAGCTTCGAGCATGGCTTTGGTCATTTTGTTGAGCGGCGCACAGTCCGTCTGCACGCTGGCGGGCAGATTGATATTGTGGCGGCCAGCCATAATCGCCGCCGCATGGTCACCGATGTAGCCGGAGAGAATCACCTTCATGCCTGGCTTGACGTTTTCGGGGCTGATATGCGTGCCAGGAATCTTGTCGCCAATCCCTGCCGTGTTGATAAAAATACCATCGGCCTTTCCCTTTTCCACTACCTTGGTATCCCCGGTGGCAATGACGACACCGGCTTCATCGGCCATCTTCTTCATCGTGCTCACGATGGTCTGCAAATCCTTAATAGGAAAACCTTCCTCGATGATCATGCCCACCGAGAGATAGCGGGGAATGGCCCCCGTCATCGACAGGTCATTGACCGTGCCGCAGACGGCTAATTTGCCGATATTGCCGCCCGCAAAAAACAAAGGCTGTACCACATAGGAATCCGTGGTAAAGGCCACCTCGCCCTTCATCTCCACCAAAGCCCCGTCATGCAGGGTATTTAAGACCGGATTGCCATAAGCCGGCAGGATAACCTGCTCCATCAGTTCCTGACTCACCTTGCCCCCGGCGCCATGGGCCAGGGTTACTTTATCATTTGCCATATTCAAACCTCCCCTGACCATATTTATACCAAGCCGCGCATACGCCTTCCACCGACACCATGCAGGGGCCGATAGCGTGCGTGGGCACACAGGCCTTGGCAAACAGCGGACATTCCTTGGGCGTTACAATGCCCCGCAGGACCTCGCCACAACGGCAGGCGGTCTTTTTCACCACTGTCTCTACTTCCAGCGGCAGAACCTGCTCAATATCAAAGGCCGCATATTCAGCCTTCATCTTGAGCCCGGACAGGGGCACAATCCCCATGCCGCGCCAGCCTGTGTCGCATGGTTCATAGACCTTATTGGTAATCGCCATGGATACGGGATTGCCCTCGGTCTTTACCACATCGGTGTACTCGTTTTCCACCTTAGCTTCGCCGTTTACCACCTGCTGCACCAGACGGTAAAGGCCGCGCAAAATCTGTATCGGCTCAAAGCCTGTGACCACGCCCGGCACATGATACTTGCCGATTACCGGCTCATATACGCCTGTTCCCGTAACCACCGATACATGGCCCGGCAGGATAAAGCCGTCCACATGGACTTCTTCATCGTTTAAGAGCGCTTCCATGACCGGCGGCACCAGTTTTTGTGCCGATAGCATGTACAGATTCGTTATCCCCTGCTGCTCAGCCGCCAGCACCGTAGCAGCCGCCGTCGGTGCCGTGGTCTCAAAGCCCACCGCCAAAAAGATAACCTTCTTATCCGGATTGTCTTTAGCAATCTGAATGCTGTCCATGGGCGAATACACAATGCGAATATCTGCGCCATTGGTTTTCGCCTCGTTCAAGCTCGACTTGGAGCCAGGGACTTTGAGCATATCGCCAAAAGTCGTGATAATCACATCATCACGCTGAGCGTAGGCAATCGCCTTGTCCATATAATCGTCCGGCGTCACACAGACAGGACAACCGGGCCCCGATACAAGCTCCACCGAATCCGGCAAAATCTGCCGCAGGCCTGCGCGAAAAATCGCCACCGTATGCGTGCCGCAGACTTCCATAAACCGCAATTTGCGACCGGTCGATGCGGCCAGTTCACCGATTTTTTGCACGAGCTCTTTGGCAAAAACCCTTTCTTCCGCTTTCGTCAGCTTCTCCTTAACTTCCGTCACAGCTTATCCACCGTCCTCGGCGCCCCGCGCATTTCCGCCATCAGGGCATAGGTTTCCTCTGCGTCCTTCTCCTCCACCTTCTGCATAGCGAAGCCGGCATGCACTAATACATAATCCCCGAGCTTCGTCTCCGGCAGCAGCATCAGACTCACATCACGAGTCACCCCCGCAATATCCACCGTACCCATGGCATCCTTTATCGCGACTACTTTGGCAGGAACAGCCAAACACATAGTATAACCTCCTAACGCATCATCTGACAGACGAAAAATCCTCTGCCACTTTATGGTAATCCATATCGTCAACATTATCACGCTTGCGCGGCTCAATCCCCCAGTTTTTGAGTTCTTGGAGCGCCTGCTCCACCATCTGCGGCAGCAGTTCCATCATGCCGTCAGACAGCTCAACGCCGGCCTCCACATCATAGGGCTGGGCGCCAATGACCACCACATCAGGAATCTTATGTCCCGTAACCGTGAGTAATCCCAGCACATCCTGTATGCCGACTTCATGGGCCGAAAGCTTATCCTGAAAATGCTCCATCACATCATCATTATGGAAGCGGAACGTCGTGCCCGGCTCTGCCCCGCCATTGATGGAGTCAATGACCAGGAGTTTTTCCGTGCCCGTAACATACTGCGTCAGCTCAATGCCCAACGTGCCGCCATCCACAATCTGTACAGAATCGGGAAATTCGTAATGCTTGTCGAGATATTCAGCCACCCGCACGCCGAAACCTTCATCGCGCAGGATGATATTGCCAATGCCCAAAATCGTGACTTCATTTTTGTAGAGCACATTATCCAGACTGGGCTTCCCGCCAGCCGCAAATACATCAGCCATGCTTACTGTCCTTTCTTGGCGGCAATCTTTTTCAGCAGCCAGTCGCACCATTCATCAATCCCCTGCCCCTTGGTGCAGGAAACCTCCAGCACTTCAATGCCCGGATGCAGTCTCGTGATATCCTTCTTTGCCGAATCCATATTGAAGTTGCAGTATGGTGCCAAATCCACCTTGTTCAGCAGCGCAATTTCGCTTTCTTTAAACATCAGTGGGTATTTCAAGGGTTTATCGTCGCCCTCTGTCACGGAGAGAACTACGGCTCTAGCATCTTCACCCACAGGAAACTCTGCTGGGCAGACAAGATTACCGACATTTTCCACCACCAGTAAGTCCAGCTCATCCAGATTCATTTCCTTGACGGTTTTCTGTACCATATTGGCATCGAGATGGCAGCCGCCCGCCGTGTTAATCTGAATCACCGGCACGCCGTATTTATCAATACGTTCCGCATCCTTGCTCGTAAAGAGGTCGCCTTCGATAACCGCCATCTTGATTTTATCCTTCATGCGCTCCATCGTCTTTTCGAGTACCGAGGTCTTGCCTGCCCCCGGCGAACCCATGAAATTCAGCACAAAGACCTTTTTATCTGCAAACATGGCCTGATTTTCGGCGGCCAATCTGTCGTTTTCCCCTAAGATATTCTTGATAACCTTTATCTCCATAATCAGTCAACCTCCAAATATTCCACCTGCATCTCCCGACCGCTCATGGTGGTCAATACCCCATTTTCGCATTCAGGACACCAGAAATCATAATGCTCAATATGAAACTCCTTGCCGCATTTGCTGCACTTGCCCATAAGCGGCACATTCTTTATCTTCAGCTCGGCCCCTTCGGCAATAGTTCCCTGCGTCAGCATATTAAAGGAGAAATTCAGTGAGTCCACTTCCACGCCGGACATTTCCCCAATCAACAGGCCGACTTCATTGATTTTATGGGCATTGTTCGTCTTTGCATAATCCAGAGCAATATCCAAAATCCCTTCGGCAATAGCCATCTCATGCATTGTTTTCCACCTCATCCGTCAGCCTGTCGGCTGCCACCTTTCCCGCAAAAGAAAGGCATTTTTAATCGTGCATCTTTCGGGAGTGTTCCCCCATCCGATACATAATGAAAACGCCTTCCCCGCCAACACTAATAGGGGCAGGGAAGGCGTAATCCAAAACTTTGTTTTACAGGATGGCATCCAATCCACGAGCATGCAAAGCCTTCAGAATATCACCAAGCTTCGTCTTCTCCGGATTGTAATCCACCGTAGTCTCACCATCATGCGCATGAATGTGAACATACAGAACCCCGGGCATCCCCAGAAGCTCCTTTTCCACTTCCTGAGCAATTTCCTCATTATAACCATGCACGATAAACTGCAGGCGGGTGTTTGCGCCACCCTCATGGCCGCAGCCACACTCTTTACACATGGGCAAAGCCTCCTTTTCTTCATCAATAAGACAAAACCGCTAGTACAATTGCCCAGTGGTCAGTAACAAAAACTTACTTCAGCGTGCCATCAAGATGACCTGCATCACGCGGCTCATGCGCCAAAATCTTGCTGCCGGAGAACATGGAGGAAACTTCGCTCTCGCCTTCCATGAACTCAGCACGGATAACCATGTAAACATGGCCGATAGCAAAGAGTATAATACCCCAAGCTACATAATGATGTACGAGATGTGCCATCATTTCGCCGCCCAGCAGCGGGATAATCCAGCCAAAGAGCGTGCCGCCAATACCAAACGGATCCGTCATATAGTAAATGCCGAAACCGGTGATGATCTCGATAAGCACCAGTACATAGAGGAAGGCGTATGAGCAACGCGCCAGCGGATTACGCAGATAAGACGCATGCTCTGCCTTCAGGAACATATAGTGCATTGCCACATCTACGGTATTGCGGTAGAAATATCCCTTCCATACATGGGGGAACAACCGGTCACCACGATTGATGATGAAACCATAGATTTTAAAAATAAAGGATGCACTGAACAGATAGGCTGCGAGAAAATGGATATTGCGGATATTATCCAGCGTCATGCCCGAGAATGTCGGCTCAGACGAATAGATAATCCACGGGCTGGTAATCATCAGGCCTGTTACAAACAGCACACAGATAGCTACCACCATAATCCAATGAAAGATCCGCAGCCAAGGACTAAACAGGTAATATTCCCTGCGAACTACTTCTTTCATAGCTTTTTCCTTTCTGCAGATTACTTGTCCACACGGGTTCCGGAATACGGGTCCGTGGTGATGACGTTAATCTTCTCACCCTTAGCATTGAACATATGCGTTGCACAGGCCATGCAGGGGTCAAAGGAGCGGATAACCTTCACGATTTCGAGCGGCTTGTCGGGCACTTTCACCTGCGTGTCCTTCATGGCCATTTCGTATGCACCATTGCCGGCATCATCATCACGCGGGCAGGCATTCCAGGTCGTCGGTACAATGCACTGATAGTTGTCCGTCTTGCCATCCTTGATGGTGATGTAATGGGACAGAGCGCCGCGGGGTGCTTCGTAAAGGCCAACACCTTTGCATTCTTTCGGCCAGGTGCTGATATCCCATTTATCGGAGTTGGCAACCTTGGTATCGCCGCTCTTGATATTGGCAATGAGCTTGTCAAAGAAGAACTTATTGATTTCAGCAGCCAGCTGGCAGTCGAGTGCACGGGCAGCCGTACGGCCTACCATCGTGGGCAGCCATACTTCTGGAGCCAGGCCCAGAACCTTGGATACTGCATCGAGCTGGTCAAGCATCATCTTTTCTGCCCAGGTCATATCCGGCAGCAGGCCCTTCTTCGCCTTGGTGTAGATGATGATATAGCGGGCCAGCGGGCCAACTTCACAAAGTTTGCCTTTCCATTTCGGCGTTTTCAGCCAGGAATATTTGCCGCTTTCATTGAGCGCCTTCCAATCCGTTTCCGTGCCTTCTTTAGGAGCGGTGAATTTAGGTGCAGTAACGCCTTCCCAAGGATGGCGGTCTTTCTTCCCGGCAGGATACTCGTACCAAGCGTGGTCAACGCTTTCCGTAATATTTTCCGTCGTAACATCTTCTGCCGTTACCTCCGTGAACTTCGCAGCTGCGAGGCCCTTGCCGAAGTCTTCAACTACACCATTGCAGCGAATTAAGAGGTTCTTGAAGAAACCGCCATCGCTGGTGCCCGTATAGCTTTCAATCGGATATGCACCATAGCCCAGTACACAGGTCTTGGCCATGCCGCCGCCATCTACCCGGCCAGCTTTTACATAAGCCGTGCCAATAGCCAGCAAGTCAGGCAGATAGTAGTTGTTCACAAGGCTTCTGCCCATATTAATGGCTCTGTCCACGATTTCGAGACGAGCCGTATTTACCGGAGCATTGCCATCGTCCAAGGAGATGGAGCAGGGCATGCCGCCAACCACATAATGCGGATGCGGGTTCTTGCCGCCGAAGATAACGTGCGGCGTAACCAGTTCACGCTGTTTGTCCAGCATTTCGAGGTAATGCGCAACAGCCAGGAGATGAACTTCCGGCGGCAGCAGCTTGTAATCGGGATGATCCCACCAGTTGGCGGAGAAGATACCCAGCTGACCGCTTTCGACAATCGCTTTCACCTTGTTCTTAATCTGTTCAAAATACTGCGGCGTAGCTGCCGGGAAATCATGCTCATAAGCTTCCGTTACGGACGTATCCGGAGCACGGAACGGCAATTTATAGGTATTGAGCAGCGTGTTCTGCAGATTAGCCGTAGCAATGGCATCTGCAGCCAAAGCCTCAACCGGGCTGACCCAGTCCAGTGCATGGAGGTGATAGAAATGCACGATATGGTCCTGCACCGTCAGCGTTGCGGCCATGATGTTACGGATATAGTTGGCATTCTTCGGAATCGCAATCCCCAAAGCATCCTCTACCGCACGGACAGAACCCAAGGCATGTGCCGTGGTGCAAACGCCGCAAATACGCTGGATATATGCCCATGCATCGCGGGGGTCACGGTCTTTCATAACCAATTCCAAACCACGCCAGGCAGTACCGGAGGAAAGAGCGTCAGTGACTTTCCCCGTTGCTTCATCAACCTGTACCTCAACACGAAGATGACCTTCAATGCGAGTTACCGGATCTACTACTACATGTTTCATTTATTCACCTGCTCCCTTATTCCTTCTCTGCCGCTTCACGTTTCTGCTTCTGCACAACGCTCATTGCGCCATGTGCAGCGACACCGGCTGCAGTTGCTACGGCCATAGCAGCACCGATTTTATCCACATTGCCAAGCGGGCCATATTCCGGCATACGCGTGGTCATCGGATCTTCGTCCCAGAAATGGGCATTGGAACAGCCAATGCAGGGTGCACCGGACTGAATCGGATAGCTCATGCCCTGGAACCAACGCAGATTACCGCAGGAATTGTACGTCTCGGGGCCACGGCAACCCAGTTTGTAGAGACACCAGCCAGCTTTTGCACCCGCATCATCAAAGCGTTCTGCAAACATCCCGGCATCAAAGAAGGGACGGCGATAGCAAGTATCGTGGATACGATTGCCATAGAACTGTTTCGGACGGCCTTCGTTATCAAGCGGCGGCACGGTACCAAAGAGGGCAACATGCATAACCACACCCGTCATCACTTCCGGAATCGGCGGGCATCCCGGTACATTGACCACCGGTGTACGGCCGGCAAAAACAGAGATACCCGAAGAGCCCGTCGGATTCGGTTTTGCAGCCTGAATACCACCGGATACGGCGCAGGTACCATAAGCGATAACAGCAGCAGCATTCTGAGCAGCATGCTGCAAGGTGTGTACAAAGGGCTTGCCGCCGGACATGCAGTAAATGCCATTGTCCTTCGTGCATACAGCACCTTCTACGCACAAGATGTACTGCCCCTTGTACTTGTTGATGGTTTCTTCCAAGTGCGCCTCGAACGGCTCACCGCTGGCAGCACTTAACAGATGGTCATACTCCAGTGCAATCTGGCTCAATACCAAATCCGATGCAAGCGGTGCACCGGAACGGATAAACGACTCATCACAACCCGTACATTCATGGCCATGAATCCAGACTACTACCGGCAACGGCTTCTTTTCGGCAGCTTCCACCACTTTGGACACCTGGTCCGTACTGAGTCCCATCAGGGACGTCAGTGCAACACAGCTTTTCACAAAGCTGCGGCGGCTCATACCTTTTCTGAGATATACATCCCACATACTCTCCCGTTTGTCCACTTTTTTACCTCCTCTTGATTATCCTTGCATAATTACTATAGATTCAACCGCTGGCTCGATTGCGGCATCATAAAGAAAATCTATTAGCGAACACTCTTATTATACGCCGAAAAAATACAAAATGCTATATCTATCATTACAATAATTCGCAATAAATTTAGTTTATTTTATCATAGCAATACAGCAAGGATATCCTTTGATAAACAGGACTTATAACGCCCACATTCCATAGGTCTACTGTTTTCCCATTTCGCCATAACTTCTCCTTTTTCCTGCTGTAAAAAAAGTTTTTGTGATAAATAGTTATAAAAATTCGCTGCCTGTCTTGCAAAACAATAACAACCGCGGTATACTGAAAAAGGTTTTGAAAATCACCATACGGGGACGTAGCTCAGCTGGGAGAGCACCAGGTTCGCAATCTGGGGGTCGAGGGTTCAATCCCCTTCGTCTCCACCAAAGTTAAAATTTAAGCCTTCCTTTACAAGGAAGGTTTTTTCTATATTTAGGAGCACTTTCTTATGGAACATAGAATCCTGTTTACTATTATGCTTACGTCCTTCCTCACACCCTTTACCGGCAGTGCGCTGAATCTTGCCCTGCCCTCTTTGGGCGCAGAATACGGTGCTACACCGGCGCAGTTAGGCTGGGTGTTGGGCAGTTTTCTGTTGGCGGCCATTGTCGTGCTGCTGCCTTTTGGGAAACTTGCCGACCGCTATGGAAAACGGCGATT
>CADBYQ010000005.1 GCA_902798865.1 Pseudoselenomonas ruminantium
AGCGATGGAAGCAGCGTTCTGCAGAGCGGAGCGCGTAACCTTAGCCGGGTCAACGATACCAGCTTTAATCATGTCAACGTATTCGTTCTTGAGGGCGTTAAAGCCGATGCCGTCGCCAGCCTTCTTCACTTCTTCAACAACTACGGAACCTTCGAGACCAGCGTTGTCCGCAATCTGACGAACCGGTTCTTCGATAGCACGGCGAACGATGTTTACGCCAACCTTTTCGTCGCCTTCCACGTTGATTTTGTCGAGTGCCGGCAGAATGTCGATGAAAGTCGTGCCGCCACCAGCTACGATACCTTCTTCAACAGCAGCGCGGGTTGCGTTGAGGGCATCTTCGATGCGGTACTTCTTGTCCTTCATTTCGACTTCGGTAGCAGCACCGATTTCGATAACAGCAACGCCGCCAGCCAGTTTAGCCAGACGTTCCTGCAGTTTTTCCTTATCGAAGTCAGAAGTCGTTTCCGCAATCTGCTTCTTGATCTGTGCTACGCGAGCTGCGATAGCGTCCTTATCGCCTACACCATCAACGATAGTGGTTTCTTCCTTCGTGGAACGAATCTGACGAGCACGGCCGAGGTCTTCGAGGGTTACGCTGTCGAGTTTGCGGCCCAGTTCTTCGCTGATAACCGTACCACCCGTGAGGATAGCGATATCCTCAAGCATTGCCTTGCGGCGGTCGCCGAAGCCAGGAGCCTTCACAGCCAGAGCCTTGAAGGTACCGCGGAGCTTGTTGACCACGATGGTCGTCAGAGCTTCACCGTCAACATCTTCAGCGATAACAGCCAGCTGCTTGCCCTGTTTTACAACCTGTTCGAGAATCGGCAGGATGTCAGCGATAGCGGAAATCTTGCGGTCCGTAATCAGGATGTACGGGTCATCGAGAACAGCTTCCATTTTGTCCGTATCCGTTACGAGGTACGGGGAGATGTAGCCACGGTCAAACTGCATACCTTCTACAACAGAGAGGTTCGTAGCCATGGACTTGGATTCCTCAACGGTGATAACGCCGTCTTTACCAACTTTTTCCATAGCTTCCGCGATGAGTTCGCCCGTTTCTTCGTTAGCGGAAGAAATCGTAGCAACCTGAGCGATGTCAGCCTTGCTTTCAATCGTCTTAGCCTTGGACTGGATTTCATCAACCAGAGCAGCTACAGCCTTGTCGATACCTTTTTTGATGATCATCGGGTTTGCGCCAGCAACAACGTTGCGCATACCTTCACGAATCATAGCCTGTGCCAGCAGCGTTGCCGTCGTCGTACCGTCACCAGCGATATCGTTAGTCTTGGTAGCAACTTCTTTAACGAGCTGTGCGCCCATGTTTTCGAACGGATCTTCGAGTTCGATGTCGCGGGCAATCGTTACACCATCGTTGGTGATGGTCGGAGCGCCGAATTTCTTTTCGAGCACTACGTTGCGGCCTTTAGGGCCAAGGGTTACTTTTACGGCGTTAGCCAGTGCATCAACACCGCGGCCCAGAGCGCGGCGAGCTTCTTCGTCAAACAGAATCTGTTTAGCCATTTATATTACCTCCAGAAAATACGCTTAATTAGAGAATTGCCAGAATATCGCTTTCGCGGACAATCAGGTATTCCTTATCATCAACTTTAACTTCGGAACCGGAGTACTTGGAGAAAACAACCGTGTCGCCAGCTTTTACTTCCATAGCAGCGCGCTCACCGTTTTCCAGAAGTTTGCCCGTACCTACAGCTACAACCGTGCCCTTCTGGGGCTTTTCTTTAGCCGTATCCGGCAGTACAATCCCGCTGGCGGTCTTTACATCGCCTTCAGCAACTTCGATGACAACTCTTTCGCCCAATGGCTTAATCATAGGTATCTTCCTCCTATATTATGAAATACGTCGTTAGTTTGTTAGCACTCATTAAGGTCGAGTGCTAAGCACAGTTCTTATAGTACCTTTTTTTAGTCAAAATGTCAAGCTGTTATAACAAAAAAGTCAAAAAAACAAAGTCAACCTTACATTGCACCATTCAGACAAAAAAAGTATAATGAACATGGTACTTCAAATATTTTATAGGGAGTGTCTTGCAATTATGAATCTTTCCAATGCGGCTCTGGGTAAAATCGTTGCCATTACCACAGCCGCTACAATAACCGCTGTAGCCGCTGCCGGCTGCATATCGGTCACGGTCAGCAACCAGGGACGCGTCATTATGGGCGTACAGGCGAACGGCACCACCATTGCCGGCCTGACCAAAAGTGAAGCCCGCAAGTTTTTCACCGATACGGCGGCAAAAAAGTTACAGCGTAAGGCCGCTGTCCTCACCTATAAGGAACGCAACTTCCAAATCGATCCGGCTGATATCAACCTCCATGGCAATGTGGATAAAGCCGTGGAAGCAGCTTATCATATCGGACGGGATGGCAGCCCCATCGAAAACATGATTACGCAGATGCGCTGTGCCATCTTCGGAGCCACCGTCACCATGGACGCCAGCTTTGATGAACAGCTTCTCCACGACAAGCTGCAGCAGATAAAAACAGCCATTGACACGCAGCCCAAAAACGGCAGCGTCACTCTGCTGGCTGACGGCAGTATCCGCAAAACGCCCGCCGTCACGGGCTTAAGTCTCGATATTGAACCGATTGCCGCGGAACTGGCGCCGGATTTTCAAACCTTTAACCTGACGGTAAAAAAAGAACTGACACCCACGGAGCAGCTCCCCTTTGTACAGGACAGTGACCTTGCCACCATGGATGGCATTTTGGGTTCTTATACGACCCGCTTCTATCCAGGCGACCGCGGCGATAATATTGGTATTGCCGCCAGCCATTTACAGGGGGCATTAATTCGCAGCGGGGCGACCTTATCCTTCAATGATACGGTTGGCCCCCGTACGCACGAAGCCGGTTATAAGGATGCCGGCGTTATCGTCTATGGCGAACATACCATTGATGTCGGCGGCGGTGTCTGCCAGGTCAGTTCCACCCTCTACAATGCCATTTTGCTGGCAGGATTGACCCCGGTGGAACGCACAGGACATTTTGCTTCGTCCTCCTATGTGCCTGCCGGACGGGATGCCACCGTGGCCGACGGCCTTATCGATTTCGTCTTCCGCAATCCTCTGCCCCATCCGGTCTATCTCACCGTGGCCAACAGCGGCAGCGCCTTAACGGTTTATGTACTGGGCACCAAGGCAGATTTAGCCGGCAAGAGCATCGCTCTTGTCACGGAAGGAAGTTCCATGCGGCCTTCGCTTTACCGCCTATGGAAGCAAAACGGTCAGGTTATCGAGCGGGAATTTCTCCACACCGATGCTTACGAACCGTTGAAAAACACTTGATGATAAAAAAATCCGATATATCCCGCCAAGGGATATACCGGATTTTTTTATGCTTTAACAGATGCCCGTCAACATATAGAAGATAATGCACAGGAACGGCACCAAAAACTTCATGCCCATAATCACGGCAATATCGAAGTAAGATTCATTATGCGTAAGTCCGCAGATGGCCAACAGCGTTACCAAAGCGCCGCAATGCGGAACCGGGTCAATACCAACCGAAGCCACAGCTACGATGCGGTGCAGGACTTCCAGAGGAATCCCCGCTGCAATCGCCATCGCCGCCCACTGGTCGCCCAATGCCGACAGCGCAATGGTCAGACCGCCGGACGCCGAACCGGTAATACCGCACATGATGTTGGTGGTGATAACCGCCGAGAGCAGCGGCCCGAAAGATGCGGCAATGCCGACCAACCATTCCGTCACTGGGGCAAAGCCCGGCATAGCCGTAATAACGCAGCCGAAAGCATAGCCGGAAGCAACGTTCAGCGCCGCAGAACCAGAGGAAAGCGCCGCATAGTTGACCGTCGGCAGGAAACCTTCCGTAACCTTCAAACGCTTGCGGCCAATATAAGCCGCTGCAATACTGCTGAGAATGAGTGCCACGCTGATGGACCAGATTGCCGATACCTTGCCGACATGCGAAGCCAAAAGCGTCAGTTTCAACGGCACAAACGCCGCTAAACTGTCCTCATTCCAGTGAAAGCCCCATTCCCAACCAAAGGGATTGGACAGAATCACGTTAATCACAATAACCATAAGTAACGGCACCATTGCCCAATACCAGGGAATGTTGATTTTCGGATGGCGCTTCTTCTTTCCATCACTCTCATGCTCACCGTAGCCCTCTCCACGGGACTGCAAGAGCTTTGCCCGATGACCAATCCAGCCCCAGCCAATCAGCAGGAACAAGATTGAGGCAAATAGGCCGATGCCCGGAGCCGCCCAGGTACTTGTCTGAAAATAAGAGGACGGAATAATATTCTGAATTTGCGGTGTTCCAGGCAGAGAAACCATCGCAAAGGAGAAAATACCTACCCACAAGGCTGCGGGCAACAACCTTTTCGGAATATCCGCTTTCTTAAAGACTACCGCACCAAACGGATACATAACAAAGGCCACGACAAATACAGACAAACCGCCATATGTCAACGCACCGCACCCCATGAGCACTGCCAGGATTGCCCGTTTTTCCCCTAAAACGTCCACAATCTTGCCGGCAATCGCAGATGCCAGTCCACCTTTTTCCATCAATTTTGCAAATACCGCACCAAACAGGAATACCGGATAATATGTCTTTACATATTCCGCGAGCCTCGTCATATACAACTCACTGTATACAGGCAGAATATCAAACATACTGGCCAGTGCTGCCAATCCCGCGAAGAATGGGGCAATCAAGATGATTGACCAGCCGCGATAGGCAAAATACATAAGTCCTAAAAGTGCTAACCCAATACAAAGTGCTTCCATGGTGTCCAAAGACTCCCCTCATAGAATTTATACTATCCACAATCCCTGATAGTCTTGGGAACTTCGTTCCCTATGTAAATGGAAAGAAAAAAATAAGCTCCGATATAGCGTATCGGAGCTGCTGCATGAACGCAGACAATCCATAGAACTGAATGAAATGTATGAGCATTTCTCCCTGTCAGAAAACTAACAGGAAAAACTTTTCGACGAAACGGGCAAAATAATAGCTCCTCCCGCGCAGGGAAGAGCTTATTTACGCTACTCGAAAATACCCACACTAAACCAGGCTCTAAAAACTTTTCAGTACCGATAAATCTCCATCCCCATCACTCGCAGGTCCAAAGAACCATTTCGGCTCTTAACGGCGATTGTTAATCAGGCAGTTCTCCTGGCTCCAGTTCATCATTTATCTGCGCCTTCCCAGAGGAAACCTCCAGTGACATAACTATGCAGATAAACTCGCTGTTACAGTGGCGGGACCGCGCCGGCTTATACCGGCTTCCCTATTAAGTCTATGACACCTGACCCAACCAATATTCGATTGTGTTTTCGTTTACAGTATGTATATTAGCATAAATTTTCTTTATTGTCAACGCAATAAATTATTTTTACATAGCGAATCACAGACTGCGCGTTGCGCAAGTGTACAAAAGCCCGCCAGCATCGAGCTGACGGGCTTTTGGAATATTCCATACGAATCGTAATGATTAACGCTTGGAGAACTGAGAAGCCTTACGGGCTTTCTTGAGACCGTATTTACGGCGTTCTTTTTCACGCGGGTCACGCGTAACGAAACCAGCTTTTTTCAGAGCCGGACGGAGTTCAGCGTCCATTTCCATGAGTGCACGGGTGATACCGTGACGGATTGCGCCTGCCTGACCAGATACGCCGCCACCTGCAACATTTGCGATAACGTCATACTTGTCAACAGTTTCCGTAAGGTTCAGAGGCTGACGAACGATGAGTTCGAGAGTCTTCAGACCAAAATATTCTTCCATGGTACGACCGTTGATCGTAACCTTGCCTTCGCCTGGAACCAGACGAACACGGGCAACGGAAGACTTTCTGCGGCCAGTGCCGTAATAGCTTACTTGTGCCATTTATATGTTCCTCCTCCAGATTAGCGAATGTTCAGCTCGAGCTTTTCCGGCTTCTGAGCTGCATGCGGATGCTCGCTGCCAGCGTAAACGCTGAGCTTGCGGTACATCTTAGCACCGAGACGGTTATGCGGCAGCATGCCTTTTACAGCGTGCTCAATAACGCGTTCCGGGAACTTTTCGAGCATCAGGCCAGCGGACGTGAACGTCGTGCCACCCTGATAACCGGAATGACGGAAGTAAGTCTTATCCGTAAGTTTCTTACCCGTAAATTTAACCTTTTCTGCATTGATGACGATGACATAATCACCCGTATCAACGTGCGGAGTAAAGGTCGGTTTATTTTTACCGCGAAGAACTTTAGCAACTTCAGCTGCGAGACGGCCGACAGTCTGCCCTTCAGCGTCTACAACATACCATTTACGCTCAACGTTGGATGCATTTGCCATAAACGTTGTCTTCATGCGTTTTCCCCCCTAATAAGTTCAAATAATTATTCGATATGCAACGCTCTCGTGGCTGGCTTCCGGGGCTAATGGATGCCATGCCCGTAACATCACATAAAAACATTCTACGCAAAATCAGACTTCAAGTCAAGAACTTTTTTTATTTTTTTTGCAAAAAAATCAACAAAAATCAGCATTCCTTGAAATAGTTAATCGTCCGCGCCAAGCCTTCGGCCAAATCCATTTTGGGCTGCCAGTTGAGATTTTGCACGGCAGCTTCGTTGCAAAGCATGGAGCGGTTGATATCCCCTTCACGCGGTGCAGCAAAAGCCGGTTCCACCGTTTTGCCCGATGCCTTGGCCATGAGTTCAATGAGCTCGAGCAGGCTGGTCTCCGTCTGATTGCTGAGGTTGTACACCGCGTTAGCCTTGTCCGTGGTCATCGCTGCGATGATGCCAGCAGCGATATCGCCGGCATAGATGAAGTCACGGGTCTGCTTGCCATCGCCGAACACCGTAATGCCCAGGTCTTTGGCAATGCGCTTAGCAAAGATGCTGATTACCCCACCTTCGCCGGTATCCCCCTGACGTTCACCATAGACATTGGCAAAGCGCAGTGCCACATAATCCAGACCATACAAGTCATGGTAGAGCTTTAAGTATTTTTCCACCGTTACCTTGGTCAGTCCGTAGAAGGACATCGGTGCCAGGGTTTCTTCCTCACGAATAGGCAGTCTGTCCTCGGTTACATCACCATAAGAAGCTGCTGTGGAAGCAAAGATGATGCGTTTCACACCACTATGACGGGCGGCTTCCAAAATATTCACCGTACCCATGACATTTTCCGAGGCATCAAATTCCGGGTCTTTAATGGATACATCGACCATCGTCTGGGCGGCCAGATGCACGATAACGTCAAACTTAGCCTGTTCAATCTTTTCCCGGGCCGCTTTATCACGGATGTCCATTTCCCAGCAAATGCAAGTGTCCTTGCCCTGCGGCAGATGCTGCCAAGTCCCCGTGCTCACGTTATCAAGTACCGTTACGTTATGTTTAGCATCCAAAAGTTGGCGCACCAAATGCGAACCGATAAAACCTGCTCCACCTGTTACCAATACGTTCATTATATAATCCCCCTCTGTACAGAGCTGCCTAAATGCGCTGTACTATTTAATAATTCCACTGTCGGATTGGCGTCCGCGTCATAACGCACGATATTCACCGCCGTATTGAACTGACGAATACTCCATAAATATTGCAAAGGCATATGCAAGGCCGCTGCCAAAAGCGTCCGCAGCACCGCACCATGCGCCACCACCACAATGGTCTGCTCATCGTGCTCTTTTACGAGTTCATTGAGCCGTGTCACCGCCCGCTTCTGCACTGCCGGAAAACTCTCGCCGCCGGGAATTTCCAAAATATCCGGATGCTGCAGGAAATTAGCCATCGCATCTTCCCACTTATCCACAATCTGCTGATAGGTCAGCCCTTCCCAGTCACCAAAACTGAGTTCCCGGAAAGCGGGTTCAGCCTGCACCGACAGGCCAAATTGTTTGGCAATCGTCTCTGCCGTCACCATGGCGCGCTGCAAATCGCTGGCATAGATGGCATCTACCCTTTCCACAGGGAAATTTTCCGCCAGTTTAACCGCCTGCTGACGCCCTTCCTCCGAGAGTTGTACATCCGACTGCCCCTGATAACGCCCCGTCACGTTCCATTCCGTCTGACCGTGACGGATAAAAATAACCTTTGTCAAACCACTGCCTCCAATGCCTTAAGCATTTGTTCATTCTCTGCGCGGCTGCGCACAGCCACACGGATATATTGCCGCCCTTCCAGCCCAGTGTAATTGGCACAGTCACGCACCAACACGCCCTGCCCGCGCATCCGCGCGGTAAGCTCACCACTGCTCAGACCGGTTTCTTCCACATTGACCAAAATAAAATTCACGCTGGGCCGAATCGGACGCAGCCCCGTTACGGCACAAAGCCGCTCATAGAGCCAATCCTTCTCTGCCTGCACGAATTCACGACTTTTCTTATGATACACCTTTAAGCCCAAAGCCGCAACACCTGCAGCCTGTGCCAGCGAATTGACATTCCAGACATCTTTCCCCCGCTCCAAGCGCTGCACAAGGTCAGAATGCGCACTGGCAAAGCCCAGCCGCAGCCCCGGCATGGCGTAGAATTTTGTCAAAGAACGCACCACAAGCAAATGCTTATATTGACTGGTCAAATCCCTGACGGTGTAAGCTTCTTCATCCGGCAAAAAATCCAAAAAGGACTCGTCCACCACCGTCCATATGCCCCGCGTTTCCAAAAAAGGCAGGTATTCGCTAAGCTGTGCCCGCGTCAGCAGTTTTCCCGTGGGATTGTTGGGATTCCCGATAAAAATGCAATCCACATTTTCGATTTCCCGCTTGAAACGGTCAATATCCGGTGCAAACTCCGCTGTCGCCTGCAGAGACGAAAAGACGATTTCTGCCCCCACAGCTTCTGCCGCCCGCTGATACTCCCCAAAGGACGGCACAGGAATGCCCACCCGCTTGGGCCGTACCATATGCACGAGCAGATAAAAGAGCTCAGCCGCACCATTGCCCAGTAACAGCTGTTTCTCCGGCAAATGATAATGCTCACGCAATGCCGTTTTTAAGGCCTTTGCCTGCGGGTCCGGGTAGTGGACAATCCCGGCAATATTCTCCTGAATAACCTGCGCTACTTCCGGTGCCAGGCCCAAAGGATTGATATTTGCCGAAAAGTCCAGCCACTTGCCGCCATGCGGGACTTTACTGTAGATATTGCCCCCATGCTCAAACTTTTCCATTATCCCGCTCCTTACCATAAGCCGCACACTTACAAACAAAATTCTCCGCCGCCTGCGGACAGCCCGCAAAATGCAGATGCAAGTAACTACCTAATACATTTTGCACCTGCTGACCTGCAGGATACTCGCTGTTGTTCCGCAATTTCCGAAAAACAAAAGGCGCCGCTTCCGCACTTATCATTTCTCCTTCTTTAGAGAAATGGAATTCATGACCCTTTAATTTTGTGCCCCTGCTGCCTAATAGACTATCCTGCTGCAGTTCGGCTTCCACATAGCCCACCATCTGCAGCTTCTCCGTCATAACCGCCCGTCCGGAAAATACGCCAACCATTTCATTCACCCTGCCGGCAAAGTCCTGCAGAGCCTCCATCAGATACATATAGCCGCCACATTCCGCCAACATAGGCATGCCCTTCTGCGCCAATGTCTTGATGGCCCTGCGCATAGATACATTTCCGGCTAGTTTTTCCGCAAACATTTCCGGAAAGCCCCCGCCGATAAACAGACCGTCTACTTTTGGAGGTTCTTCATCATGCAACGGGCTGAAGGGAACAATCTCTGCCCCCAACCGTTCCAGCACCTTGATGCTGGCCGGATAATAGAAGGAAAACGCTTCATCCCGCGCCACGCCAATACGGCAGGGATAACGCCTATTGACCGCTGCAACCGTTTTGACCTGCAAAGGCTTGGCACTGCGTGCCAAAGCCAGTACCTTATCCAAATCGATTTGCTTGGCAGCCGCCTGTCCCATGCGCTCGATAAGTTCAAGTTCCTCATTTTCTTCCACCGGCAACAGACCCAAATGACGCTCCGGCATCTTAAGCGATTCATCACGGCGCAGGGCACCGAAAACCTCCATACCGATCCCTGCCATCGCCTCACGAATCATTTGTTCATGGGTATCCGAACCCAAGCGGTTCAAGATAACACCTGCCACCTGAACCGCAGGGTCATAATCCCGAAAGCCCTTGGCAATCGCCGCCGCCGAAGCGCCCATGGATTTGGCATCAATCACGAGCAATACCGGCGCGCCGATTATTTTGGCAATCTCCGCCGTAGAACTTATGCCCTGCCGCCCGCCGTCATAAAGGCCCATAACACCTTCCACCACGGCAATATCGGCATTTTCTGTCTCTGTCGCTAAAATCTCCGGCAGAATTTCCGCCGGAGTCAGCCAACTGTCCAGATTATGTGCGGGCTGACCACTGGCCAGTCTATGGTAGCCCGGGTCAATATAATCCGGCCCAGCCTTAAAGGACTGTACCTTCAGCCCCTGCTGCCGAAGTGCGACCAATAAACCTGTTACAATCGTGGTTTTCCCCGCCCCTGACTGGGTTGCGGCAATCACTAGTCTTGGTACATTTTTCATGTCCGTCTAACCTCCACTCCTCCAGCCTGCAACTGAGCCACCCCCATAAATTTTAGTGACAGATACCTAGCACTTTGCTCTGCCCATTGGATAATTTCTTTTTTATCTGCCTGACAAGGCCACCATAAACCTATGACCGTTCCGCTATGAGCTACATTCACCCCTAATGCTCCAGCCTCTTTACCTAGTTCCCACAATGCCGCCAATTCTTTTTTATATAAATTATCCTGATTAAAAAACGCGCTTTGTGTCGCCACGCGTGACACTGCCACCTCATCCTGCGCATCCATTGCTGCACGAAAATCTGCCAACATTCTACTCATTGCCTCACTGCTATACATTTCCTTCTTAGTTTTCCTCTGCGCGTGAAATTCACAAGTATCTACCATTCCCCCAATGTCAAAAATAGCAACGTTAAGTGCCGGCACATTTTTATAGCATGTCATTACATAACCTGTTATGTGGTTCATCAGGGCAATTCCTTGACAAAAAACACCATCAGTAGGCTCAATGGAAGTGGCTATCTCCATAATAAGCTGTGCACTCCAAGTCTGACAAAATGCCTCCATAACTGCTACCACTACTGCGGCAATATCCGCACTTGATGATGCCATTCCCTTTCCCTGAGACAATTCCGACGTCAATCTGATACCGTAAGGAAACTCCGTTTTACCCAAACGTGACAAGGTCAACGACAAGGCCATCTGCGATTTCTTACCTAAGCCATACTGTCCAGAAAAATCACTGCTGACCTCCACTGTCGTATATTTATCTATGGGGCAAGTTCCCAAAAAAGGTTCCCCTTCTGCCCATCCTTGCACTAGTTCCCCACAAGAACCAGGTACACGCACCAAAATTTCCATTTACAGTCTCCACAGAGTTTACTACATAAATTTTACATTTGTGAATAGAATATCATATCCTAGTCGCTAAAATCCATTTCCCCTTATCCATAAAATTTCATGCCTCTTCATTATCCATTTTTTTCTTAGGTCTGTATATATCCACAGGTTCACCATGCTTGTTCTTCCAATCTATCCATCCATTGTTAGAAGCATTCAATACAACACATCCTGCCAACGAAGGTGTAACTGCTCCTAAATCATAGTCCTCTAGCAATACCCCGTCACTATTCATGGACAGCGCCGCACGAGTTGCTTTTGCCTTCTTGGATACCCCAGCATCTTCTACTATTCCCAGTACACTGCCTTTTTTTAATATCCACATACCATTTTCTATGCTTACAGTTGCCTTTACTTTTTTATTATCATCCGACACTTTCTTTTTTTCAAAATGATATTCTCCATCTGGTATAAATCTGCTCTTGCTATTGTCCACAGCATCGTTGAATATATCTTTCTTAACTTCATCCTTAGGATATATTACTTTCCCCTCAAATGATGACAGTAATTGCATTGCTGTATCTACATTCAAAGAAAACATCTCTGTATTCGCAACCTGACTTTTCTCGAATATGGTATGAAGTAAAACTTCTTTTTCATCATATTCCTCAACTTCTATAGCAAATTTTCTTTTTAGTCCGGTTATATTCCTATATCCATGCAGTTCTAGTTCATACATTCTCTGTTCAAATTGCTTTGAACCAGTCTTACCTATTTTAATCAAGCCTGGCAATACCGATGTCATTATATAGATGATGCCCTTACTCAATTCTTCATGCTCCCTTCGCTGCTTTAGATATTCAAATCCATTTCTTACCTAATAAAATCGCCGTCTTCCACCATCTGCCATTGTTCATCGGCAGGAAGTGTATGGTTTAAGATACGTTCTATATTCAATCGGTCACTTGTTTCATAGAATTTAACGGCATCAGCCTTGGGCAGACCGCCCTGAATCTTGCGTTGAATCAAACGTTCCTGCAAAAGTTCCGGCGTGGCTTTAATGCTCAATGTGTAATCAGCCAGTTCCCGCAGGTCACGCCACTGCGGTTCGTCCAGCAGCAACCAGTTGCCCTCGACCAGCAAAATATCGCCATTGACTTCGAGCGCATTGGCAATCGGATTATGAATCTTGCGGTCATAGACCGGCCAGAGGGATTTTCCCTGTTTTGCCTCCTGCATCTTTGCCCGCAAGCCTGTCACATCAAAGGTTTCCGGCGCACCTTTGATGGACCTCAGCGTTATCGTTTTGCCATCACGTTCTATCGTATGCGAATCCAAATACGCATTGGGATAATGGAAACCATCCATGCCCAAGGACTGAACTTCCTGAAGTTCTTCCTGCGTTTTCGACAGCTGTTCCCAGAACTGTACAAGGGTTGATTTCCCCGTTGCCGGCGGTGCCGCCAGAAAAGCCATGATTTTGCGCTGTTTCTGCCGCTGTATTTGCGTTAATTTCCGCAGCAAAGGTAAAAACAATTGCTTTACGGTATCTTCATTGTACTTTACCCGCTGCGGCAGGCCGTTGATGACCATATCATAAAATTTCCACGGCTTATTGCTCATATTCGCACCTCTTTCCCATCCATTATCGCCACAGAATATGCAAACCGCCCGGTATCCAGGAAGTTAGCCAAAACACCAACAGAACCACGGTTTCAGTCAACGTTTCGATGGCTCCATAAGTGTCACCGGTCAGGCCGCCCAATTTACCGGACAGCCATTTGGCTGTGCACCAGGCAAAGGCCAGCCCCGCAAATAGTGCGGCAATCGCCGCCTGCCCCCAAGGGATAACGGCGGCTAAAGTGGTGAACACCGCCAGCATTACCGTTTTCCTGTCCGCCATATCGGCAAAGATTTTGCCCATGCCTTCCTTGCGGGCATACGGGAAGAAGGCAATCGCCATAACCATGGCCATGCGGCCGATAATGGGCATGACAAAGAGCGCCGTCATAATCAATACGAGTTTTACATCACGCAGCGCCGTCCAATTAACCAAAAGCAGGCAGGCCAAAGCGATTACTCCAAAGGAGCCCACCCGACTGTCCTTCATGATTTCCAATACCCGCTCACGTTCCCGACCGGAAAAAACACCGTCCACGGTATCCATAAAGCCGTCCAGCATCAAGCCGCCGGTCAGAAGGATGGGCAAGATAATCAGCAATGTGGTCACCAAATTTGCCCAGCCGAATACGGCAATCAGGCACCATGCCGCCAACATATAAATCGTGCCTAGGATAAGCCCAACCAAAGGAAAGAACTTCGTACTGCGGCCAAAGTCCTCAGCCGTCAAATCCGTTTGATTTTTTATGTGAATTCTGGTCAAGAACTGCAACGCGGTAATAAATGATTTCATTTTACGCTCCCATCACAAGCCAAACATGGCATAGCAGACGATGATAAACAGCACCGTTGCCGTATACATCAGCCGGATTGCCCCCATGATATGCTTGATGCCCAAAGTCTCAATCTGCTCGCCCATATAAGCGCGGAAATGCTGCTGACCAAAATACGAGTTATAGCCTCCCAGCCGGACATGCAAAGCACCCGCCACCGTGGCTTCGGCATAGCCGCCATTGGGGCTGGGGTGCTTCTTGGCATCGCGGAGCATCATGCGGTAAGCAAATTTGTAATCATAGCCCAAAATCCATGCGGCAAAGATAAAGAGTACCGCCGTTATGCGGGCGGGAATGTAGTTGAGCACATCGTCAAGCCGCGCCGCCGCCCGGCCGAAGTAGAGATATTTGTCGTTTTTGTAGCCAATCATGGAATCCATGGTATTTGCCGCGCGGTACGCCATAGCCAGCGGCACACCGCCCAACACGAAGAAAAACAACGGGGCAATAATGCCATCTACGGTATTTTCCGCAATGGTTTCCACCGTGGCGCGCGCAATCTCCGGTTCGTCGAGCTTATCCGTATCCCGTCCCACAATCCAGCCGACCTTGCGGCGGGCTTCCGGCATATCACCGGCCAACAGCAAGCCATAAAGCTCTTTTCCGGCCTTCGCCAAACTCTTGGGCGAAATGGCAAAGGACAGCATGACTGCGCCCACCGCCGTACTGCCAAAGCTCCAGGGAATTTTATAGGACAGCAGCATAATCCCTTCCGCCACGGCATAGGTCAGCCACAACACGAGCAGCACCAGGACCGCCCCCCAGGCAAATTTACGGCTGTCCTTATCGTCCGGATGATAGAACAAGCGCTCAAACAGCGAAATCAGATTTCCCATCAGCACGACAGGGTGCCATTTGCTTTTTGGATCACCGATAATGCAGTCCACGAAAAAGGCTAAAATTCCCGTCAACATGAGGTTTCCCCCATAATCTGCGCCAGTTTTTCCATATCGAGACTGTCGCGCACCACGCTGGCCAGACGGTTATAAGCCCGTTCCTTTTCCTGCCGCACACTGCGCTGAATGGCAAGGCCATCCAGCCCCTTACGTACACGCAGGGCATTGAGCACCTGACGGCGGAAATCGTCATGGTCAAAGATGCCATGAATGTAGGTGCCAACCACCTGTCCCTGCGCACCATTCTGGTTGGTCAAGCCTTCGGCAATAGCTGCCGCCTGATTGGCGCGTTCCGTTATCTTAAAGGGGTGTTGTAACTCACCCAAAAACTTCGTTTCACCGGTGTGAATTTCATAGCCGTATAAGCCATCTGCTTTCACCTGCTGCCCTAAGAAGGCAAACTGAGCGCAATCTGCCTGCACCTGACTAGTCAATTTTTCAGCGGCAAAGGTGGTTTCCATCGGCAGATAGCCTAAACCGTCCACTTCATCATTAGCCGATTCCGTATGCAGGGGGTCGGCAATCTTTTGCCCTAACATCTGATAGCCGCCGCAGATGCCCCATAACGGCGTGCCCATTGTCACCTGCTCGCGAATCGCCGCTTCCAGACCGCATTCGCGCAAATGCAATAAATCTTCGGTGGTATTTTTGGAACCAGGCAGGATAATCATATCGGGATTGCCCAAATCCTCCACCTTGCGCACATAGTAAAGGGAAACATCCGGCTCAGCCGCCAAACTGTCAAAGTCGGTAAAATTGGAAATCTTCGGCGTCTGTATGACCGCAATATGCAAATCGGCCTTAGCCTGTTCCGCCGATTCATTATCCTTCTCATCAAGGGAAACAGAATCTTCATCATCAATGCCCAAGGCTTCGATATGCGGCACAATGCCCAATACCGGCTTGCCCGTCTTTTCTTCCAAAAAATCCACTGCAGGCGTAAGCAGTGTTACATCACCGCGGAACTTATTGATAACCAGCCCTTTGACCAAAGCACGCTCGTCCTCGTCCAAAAGTTCAAGTGTGCCGACCAAGGACGCCAGCGCGCCGCCCCGGTCGATATCGGCGATTAACAGCACGGGGGCATTTAAGTGTTTTGCCACCCGCATATTGACGATATCGTTAGCTTTGAGATTGACCTCCGCCGGGCTGCCCGCCCCTTCGATAACCAGGGTATCAAAATTTTTCTGCAGACGCTCCAGCGCCTCGGTCACCGCGCCAAAAGCTTTTAAGGAATAGCCCTTATGGTATTCCCGCGCGCTCATATTGCCCACGGCCTTGCCGTTGATTACGACCTGCGAGCAGGAATTGCCCGTGGGCTTTAAGAGCACCGGATTCATATCGACCATGGGTTCTAAGCCTGCGGCTTCTGCCTGTGCCACCTGCGCACGGCCCATTTCCTTGCCGTCTTTGGTCACATAGGAATTGAGCGCCATATTCTGTGCCTTAAAGGGCACAACCTTGCGCCCTTCCTGATGAAAGATACGGCACAAGGCTGTGGTGATAATACTTTTGCCCACATGGGAGCTTGTGCCCATCAGCATAATGGAGTTTGCCATTTGTTTATCCGTCCTTTTCCTGCATTAGGCAGGCATTAAGTTTTTTGATGTTAACGGGAATTCCCGCGATAACGGCGTATACATCGTCCGCGGCAGCAGCAACCCGCTGATTGCTCAGCCCGCTGGCATCCCGATAGAGCCGGGCCAGTTTGTTTTCTGGCACAATCCCAGCACCCACTTCATTGGTGACAAAAATCGTGGAAGTGCCTTGCTCGGCAACTGCCTGCGCCGCCTGCACCAAGGCGCCCATCTGCTCCTCGACAATCCGATAAGCCACTTCATCGGTCAGTTCATCATAGAGTATTCTGCACAGATGGTTGCTGAGATACAGCGTCAGGCAGTCAAAGAGCAATACCTTGTGCGTTTTTGCCGCCTCGGCAATTGCTTTTTCCGCCTCAAACGGAGCTTCCCAGGTCTGCCAGGAAGATGGGCGCCGCTCACGGTGCAACTTGACCCGATAACGCATTTCCTCATCATAAATCTGCGCTGTGGCAATATAGCCGATAGATGTGCCCATCTCCGCCGCCAGCTTTTCCGCAAAAGCAGATTTTCCCGAACGCGCGCCGCCCGTGACCAAGATAATCTTTCCTGCCATAATCAGCCTCTGTCGTTGTTGATGAGATACATCATGGCATTAACCGCCGCCGCCGCAATCGGACTGCCCCCCTTGGTGCCTTCCACCGTGATATAAGGAACCGTCGTCTGTTTGGCAAGTTCCGCCTTGGAATCAGCCGCCCCCACAAAGCCTACGGGAATGCCCACAATGCATGCGGGACGCAGATTTTCTTTCTCTACCTGCCGCAGGACTTCAAACAGCGCTGTGGGCGCATTGCCGATGGCGATAATCGCCCCATTCATCTGCGCACCAAACTTGCGCATGGCCGCCATCGAGCGGGTAATCCCCTGTTCCTTGGCCGTCCGGGCCACTTCTTCATCGGCAATCAGGCAATGTACCTGCCCGCCAAAGGACGCGAGCTTGCGCTTGTTGATGCCCGTGCGCACCATTTCCACATCGGTGTAGATATCGCAGCCGCCCTTCAGCGCCGTCATCGCCTGCTCAATGACATCCACAGACATCTTAATGATGGGGGCATAGTCCACATCCCCTGCTGCATGAATCAGACGCGAATAAACCTTGACCTGCTCAGGGCTGAGGTTCAGCCCCTCCAGATGGGGCGCAATGATTTCCATACTGCGATTTTCAATCTCCATAGGCTGCTTGATAAAATCCATAATCCGTCACCTCGTCTTTACTATCATACATTGTATATATTATCACATTTATGCTGCTTACGCACCCTGCAGAAAAAAGTTCGCAACACAAGACAGTTACATGTGATGGGGTCAAGGAATCCATTGCCTCGGTGCGCATGCCGCAGGATGAGCAGACTGCTGTGCAGGCTCCCTGCACAGCAGTTTTTCTTGTTCGTAAATATACAGCCCCCTTCGGTTAGAACAAAAAAACAGAGCCACCCCATGAGGAGCAGCCCTGTTGCCGCAGCAGATACCTGCTTTCGTTTGCGCTATTGACTATACCTTAAACTTCTTCACTTCCGCACTAAGTGTCCTGGCCAGTTCTGCCAAGTGGTTATTCGCATCGGATATCTCATGCATGGCTGCCGCCTGCTGTTCCGTTGCCGCCGATACGCTCTGTGCTTCATCCGTAGCAACGCGGCTCGAATCCATAACCCGTTCCATATTATCGGCCAGTTCATGCGTCGCTGCATTGAGCGTTTCAATCGCTTCCGTGGATTTTTCCACCGTCCCGTTCAGCAGTTCCACCTGTTCCTCAATCAGCCTGAATGCTTCACCGGTTGCCGTTACAATGGCAGCCCCATCACTGACACTCTGACTGCCCTCGCTGATGGATTCCACCGCCATATCGGTGTCCCGCTGAATATCGTTTACGAGCTGTGTGATATTTTGCGCCGCCAAGGCGGACTGTTCAGCCAGTTTCCGGACTTCATCCGCCACTACGGCAAAGCCCCGGCCGGCCTCACCGGCGCGTGCCGCTTCTATCGCCGCGTTCAGTGCCAGGAGATTCGTCTGTCCGGCAATATTGGAAATCGTCTCCACGATGGAACCTATCTCGGACGAACGCTTGCCCAATGTACCGACAACATCAGCCGAGACCTTGACCTGCTCGGCGATATTTTTAATCTGTGCTACAGCCTGCCCCACAGTCTTACGCCCGTCTGCCGCCTTGTCTTTGCTCTGCTGTGCGGTTTCGGCCATTACCTTCGCACCGGCATGGAGTTCATGCATATGTTCGCGCATACGAACGGTACTATTCTGCAAATCCGTGACAATGCGCACCTGTTGATTCGTTCCATCTGCCAAGTGCACCGCGCTATCGGCCACCATCTGAATCGAAAGCTGCGTTTGGCGCGCCTGCTCCTTCAGCATTTCCGCCGATTCTGTCACACTGTTGGTGGATTTGTTTACGCCCAGCAAAAGATTTCTAAGCTTATCCCGCATCACATTGGCGCTGGCTGCCAGTTCCCCGATTTCATCCTCGGTTTCCGGCAGAGGTTCGCCCCGCATATCGCCATTGGCAATTTCCTGTATCGCAGCCACTGTACGCCGCAAAGGCCGCAGCGTTCTGCCAATAATCCACCAGGAGAAAATTCCCATCAAGGTGGCAATAATCAGCATGGCTACGATGGTCGAGAAAATGAATTTATATTGGATGTCATCTAATTCATGCACCGACAAGCCGACAAAGGCCATGCCGATAACCTTGCCACTGCCATCTTTAAGCGGACAGTAAGCACTCTCGTAACTCTGTCCCAGGACTTCGGCACTGCCCGTATAATTTTGTCCGTTTTTCAGCACGACCTCCTGTACCATGTCCGAGGCCGGCGTTCCCACAGAACGCTTTCCTTCCGTCTGGACGGTGGTTGCCACACGCGTATTTCCCCGGAAGAAGGTAACATGACCGTCCAGCATATTGCCAAAACTGTCGACAATCTCCGTTGACCCTTCGATTTGCTGATTTCCCTTGTAGAGCGCATTGTTTTCGATACGCCATTCCCCCGGATAACGCTCGTCCATCAGCGCTAGCAAAGATTTTACATTAGAATCGGCCTTCATCTGCAAGGATTTGGCAAACCCATCGGCCGCACTCCGATACCCCAGAACCCCCATACACAAGCAGGCTATGACGATAAACAAATTTACCCCCAGCACTGCCTTGGTCTGCAGCTTCATAAACAGCAACCTCCTTGTGTTACAATCTTTGCAATCTTACATCTTTTCAGCATTCCATATTCGCCACAAAAAAAATAATCCCTGCCATTGCAGAGATTATTTATCATTAGCATGCGACTGCACAAAGGACAAGATATCCTCGTAATGATGCCCCATACAGGGATACGCCAGCTGCGGGCGGTCAATCAGCACGATGGGCAGGCCCAAATCCTGGGCTGCCGCCAGTTTGGTATCCGTTCCGCCAATGCTGCCGCTGTTTTTCGTAATGATGACCTGTGCCGCATACTTGCGGAACAGCTCTTTATTCAATTCACAGGAAAATGGACCCTGCAGGGCTACGATATGCCCGGCATCAATGCCCAGGTCTTCACACAGGGCAATAACTTCAGCCGTGGGCAGGACTCTGGCCGTCAGTTCCGCATCTTTTAAGTGCGGACTATGAACGAACTTTTCCAAATTGCGGCTGCCGGTGGTAAGGAAAATCCTCTGTCCCAGCTTAGACGCCGCTTCTGCCGCTTCCTCATAGCTGTGCACCACCGTTATCTTATCGTAAGCCAGCTCGGTCAAATCGCGCTCATAACGGATATAGGGAATGGACAAGGCACTGCAGGATGCCATGGCATTGCGGCTGACATTGGCCGCATAGGGATGGCTGGCATCCACGAGCAAGCTTATCTGCTGTGTTCGCATATAAGCCTGCAGCGCCTGTTCATCCAATGGCTTGTCGTTAATCAGGCATTTCTGCCCGCAGGCATGGGCAAGGAGTTCCCCACCATAACGGCTGACCACAGATGCTGCCACATCATAGCCATTTTCGAGCAGCATCTTTACAATCTCCCGACCATCCTGTGTCCCGGCCAGCACGAAAATCATAAGCCCGGCTCCTTATTGCCATAGCCACGCGGAGTAATCATATAGCCGTCCTTCACATAGGTCATGGAGTTGCCGATGATGACCAGGGAGAACATATTGATTTCCTGTTTGGTGAAATCCTCCAACGTGGAAATGATTTTGCCCTCGCCCTCGCGGCTGGCCGCGGTAACAATGCCCACAGGTGTATCGGCCTTGCGATGCTGCAGCATGATTTCCCGCACCCGCTCGATATTTTCCACCCGCTTTTTGCTTTTCGGGTTGTAAAGCGCCGTAACGAAATCTCCCTGTGCAGCCATCTCAATGCGCTTTTCAATGGTCTCCCAGGGCGTCAGCAAATCCGACAGACTGATTACGGCAAAGTCATGCATCAAGGGCGCGCCCAAAACAGAGGCTGCCGCATTGACCGCCGAAACACCGGCAATCACGCCGCCAAATTCCGGACGGCTCTCCTGCGGCTGCTGCAGGACAAGTTCCAAGACCAGACCTGCCATGCCGTAAACGCCGGCATCACCACTGGACACCACCACCGTGTTGTGTCCCTGTGCAGCCTCGCTGACTGCCATCCTGCAACGGTCAATTTCCTGCATCATCGCCGTGCCGATAACCTTGCGCTCGCCCAACAGGGATTCAATCAACTTAATATACGTGTTATAGCCGACAATAACCTCTGCCTCTTCAATGGCCTGCCGTGCTCGCGGCGTCATGTCCATAAGACTTCCGGGGCCAATGCCCACAACTGTTATTTTTCCCATAATAAAGCCACCGTCACTTTTTCAAAATTCGTTTTTCTCAGCGCCAACCGGCCTCCGCGGGCTGCTGCCGAACAATACGCGGCCGCCTCACAGACATTGCCTATGCCGATACGCTTTTTGACAAAATCCGATTCATGCAATTGGTGATGTTCAATCATCTGCTGCATTTTGTCGTTTTCGTAGAATTTCACAGGACGCACCAGACTATCCCCGGCATAGACTATCCCCGGCTCATGTTTTTTGACAATGGTGCTGGCCAGTTCGTCAATAAAGGAACGGTCACGACCAATCATACGGCAGGCCGCATCCAAGGCCGACATCACGAGTGCCGCCGGTGTTCCCTTGCGACAGCCAACACCGGCAATAAGCCTGCGCGGCGTAAGACAGAGGATATTGGACGGCAGTTCTGCCAACTCCGGCAGTTGCCTCTCCCCTGTAATAACGACTTCCAGCTGTTCCTGCTCCTCAGGCAGCACCACAAAGAGCTGACTGTTCACACACAAATCCGCAGTTTGCCCTTCCTGCTCCAGACACCGCTTGTAAAACACACTATGCGGCAAAGTCCGGTCAATGCGCCAATGGATTTTTTTGCCCGCCAGCAAGCCGGAATTAATGGTCTTAATCCGAACCTTGGGCCAGGGACGCAGGCCCAATCTACTGGCCAGCACATCCGGCGCCAGCTGTTTAGTTAAATCCGTTGCCGTGGTAATCACGGCCCCGGCCCCCAACGCCTGACAAATCTGACGGGTCAGCTCATTTCCCCCACCCACATGACCGGACAATAGGCTGATGCCATGCTTGCCCTGTTCATCAAAGACCACCACAGCCGGGTCAGTCAACTTATCCTGGAGAAACGGCGCAATTGCGCGCACCACAATCCCTGTGGCCATGACGAAAATCAGACCCTCATAAGCCTTAAAATTGCGCTCTACCGCCTCGCTGAAATCCTTGAAGACATGCACCTGATATTTTCTCTGCGTTTCTTCATCCGGCACTAATTTTTCGCTGACGTAAATATCCACATATTCATCCAAACAATGCCGGATATTTTGTGCCAGCTGCATTCCTTGGGCCGTTACAGCCATACAAGCCAATCGCATTATTTCACAGCCTTTCGGAACATATGGGAAAACTCCGGCGCATACAGGCGGGACAGTTCATAATCGGCGCCCAGGCAACGACTGACTACAATCATCGCTGTACGGTCAATATTCTTGCCTTCAATATCCTGAACAATCGTCTTTAAGGTGCCACGGACGATTTTCTGTTCCGGCCAGGATGCCCGCTGCACAATGGCAATGGGAGTATCTTCCGCATAGCCGCCCGCAATCAATTCCTCGACCACCTTATCGAGCATGGTGATGGACAGATAAATGCACATCGTGGACTGGTGCTGGGCAAGGCTGCGCAGTTTTTCCGGTTCCGGCACTGGCGTCCGGCCTTCATTGCGCGTAATGATTACCGTCTGGCTGATTCCCGGCAGGGTGTATTCCTGCTGCAAGGCCGCTGCTGCCGCAAAGCAGGAGCTGACCCCCGGCACGATATCAAAGGCAATGTTCTTCTTGCGGAAAGCATCCATCTGTTCCTGAATCGCCCCATAAACAGACGGGTCTCCCGTATGCAGGCGCACGGTCATCTTGCCTTCTTTTTCCGCCTGTTCAATAGTATTGACCACATCATCCAGCGTCATCGAAGCGGAGTTATGAATCTGCGCATCCTCGCGGCAATAATTCAACAGTTCCGGGTTAACCAGTGACCCGGCATAAATAACGACATCCGCTTCTTTTAAATATTTAGCACCCTTTACTGTAATCAGTTCCGAATCTCCCGGCCCTGCTCCCACAATATGTACCATTACCGTTCCCTCTTTACAATATAGATGGGATTATTGGCCTTAGCCATATCATAGGTTCCCACCTGCTGCAAGCGCGTTACCTGCACCTGAATCGCCTCATAGATATAGATATCCGAATGCTGCCGCATAAATTCAATGCACTGCATCAGCGTCTGCACCGTAATGCAATTAAGCACCAACCGTCCCGTCTGTTTGAGCTTTGGCGTAACCGTCTCCAAAATCTCCGGCAGACGGCTGCCGCTGCCGCCAATCAATATGGCATCAGCCTCTGGCAGGTCCGCCAATCCGTCAGGCGCTTCTGCCTGAATCACCTGCATGTTGGTCACGGCAAAATTGGCGGCATTGGCGCGAATGAGATTTATCCCCTCGCTGCTGCGCTCGATGGCATAGACCTCACCTTTAGGTGCCAGTCTGGCCGCTTCAATGGATAGGGACCCTGTCCCTGCACCGATATCGTAAATCACCGCATCCGGAGCAATCTGTGCCTTGACCAGGCTCAAAATCCGGATTTCCTGTTTGGTCATCGGTACATCCTGACGAATAAATTCTTCATCGGCAATTCCGAGAAAATCCATGCCTTCTACCTCCTTATCGGCCTAAGAACAGACGCAATACGAGCCACACGGCCACGCCTACGCCCACTAATACCAAAATCACCGGCAGGGCCACAAAGAACAAAAAGCCCAGCACAGCTGCGACGCCGGCTATCATCAAAGCCCGCTGCCACCAGTTTCCACGGCTGGATAAGAGGTCCTGCCAATTCAGCGTATGAATCCGCACACCCCGATAGCCGAAATCAGTCTTGGACTGTTCATCGTCACGGTTGCTGCCCTCTTCAATGGTCACGCCATCATAATCATTGCGTTCCTGACGGGACATCACCCGTACTTTACCTTCTTCCTGTTCCATGAACCCTCACCTCGCTCAATAATAGAGACTCTTGATAAATGCTTCTTCCGTCAAATAACGCGGGTCAAAAATATCACAATCCAATGTTTCCTGAATCTTTTTCATTGTTCATTACTCCTTTTTGTATCCGGCTCCATGGGCTCTGTCATAAACAGGCGCAGAATTACCACGATCCACGTCTGCAGTGTCACCAGCACTGCGGTCGTGAAGATCAGCGCCAGCGGGATCGCCAGAATGGTTCCCGCCGTGATACCGTCGGAGATCGAGTCCGTCGGGATCTGATCCGATGCCATCCCTGTCAGACCGACCGCCAGATAGCACAGCAGCGCCGCAATGACCGGCAGACCGACAAAATACAGGGCATTGAGCAGCCGGTTCCGGATCCTGTCACCGAGTGCGATGACCTTTTGGGTGAGCTTCGTACAGGGGAAGCCGAGCAGGAAACCGGCGGCTCCTGCGATCAGTGCAGCGATCAGGCATCCGGCACCTGCCGGCAGAAATACGATCAGACCTGCGATCGCCGCAATGCTCCATAGTATCGTCCGTGAGGTCTTATAAACTTTATCCATAAGCATTCTCCTATTGGAGGCTGCTCAGTACATCACTGTACGGATCAGCCTCCGGTTCGGAAGAGGACGGCACATCGCGCTCACTCAGTGCCCGTTCCTCGCGGACGCGCACCTCGATGTCATGGAAGTCCGGAAAACCGGGCTGTTCCTTGATCCAGCGCCTGTCCTTTTCGTAACAATACGCAATGGCGCTCAGAATGACGATCGGCACCAGCGTCGGGATCAGCGCCGTCC